>CALHRB010000001.1 GCA_938038165.1 Candidatus Kapaibacterium sp.
TTTGAAGAATAAATCTTTTGATTTGACAAGAAAATTTATTAAATCAACAATTTAAACTATGCTAATAACGAAATCATAGAATAAACATTAAATAGATTTAACATCAAATAAAGATAAGTAATGAGTGATTCTTTTCAGCAGGAAAATTCGATTAATATGTAACAATTATTAGTTTTTTTTGTTATGTTTAATTTAATTTTATTTATATTTTAAGGTAATTTAATGGGAAAGTTTTTAATCTTTTTATTATTATTTGCCCTGCCAAATATCAATCTTGCAGATGATTTCAAAGTTAATGCCGAACGATTAATAACAGACTATTATGGCGCTGTTTATAATGGTTCCGTTGTCATTTGTTACGGAAATTACGGAATACTAACCTACAGTTCTGATTATGGATTAAACTGGAGTCAAAAAACAATTGGCGACTTTCACAATATAAGAAAAATCATAGCTGTTGGGGGTAATTTTTTTGGCGTTACAAGTAATTCGCTTTTGAAGTCAACAGATAATGGTGACAATTGGTATATTCAAAAGTTGAATGATACCGGTGAAATTGTTTCGATGGAAATCAAAAACGACAAGATTTATATTTTAACAAACGGAAAAATTCTCAAAACAAATTTCGAGTTTGAAGAGCCAACGATTTTTGCTCAATTAAATAAAAGTACTAGCTTTTCATCCATTACCTCAGATGATGATTACATTTATTTAATTGAAGGGACTGAAAATATTTTGAGATTTGAACTTAGTAATGGAAAATTATCAAAGGCGATGAATATTAAAGATTTCAATTTCACCTCAAAATTTTCTTTTTTAACAGGTTTAAAATCCATTGGTACTGAATTATATTGCGTAGTTCAGGTTCAAAAGTTAAATATAATACCTGTTGGAACAGATCATTATAATTATGACAACATATTGATAAGATCAACTGACAGAGGTGATACCTGGGAAGTAATCTCTGATGGACTAAAAGGGACATCCTGTTATCATAAAATTAATGGAGAAATTTACTTCATAGGACCAAAACCATTAAATTCATTAATGAAGATAGAGTTTAAAAAATGTAATTTGGGAAACAATTCCACCGCTATTATAAATCAATCCGACGAAATTAAAAGGGAAATATATTTTAGTATTTATGATGATGAATATAAATTTAATGAATTAATCATATTAAATGAAAATATATGGTTAGCGGTCGGTAACGATAAATTTATAGCAAGAACAACAAATGCCGGGATGAATTGGGAGCTAATCAGTTTTTTCAAAAATTATTATATTGATAATCTGGAAATAAATAATAATCTTCTTCAATTAAGCAAGGACATTGTTTTTGTTCCTTATTTCCGTAAAATTAGTAATGACATATATTTCAAAGGTTTTTTTAAAACAACAAATAGCGGAGCAACGTGGGTCCCGCAGAAATATAATCCCAATATTAAAATTCCTTTCAGTATTTCTCAATATCATATCAATAAAGATGGGAAAGGTGTATTCCTGTTTTATAATTCTACAAGTCAATTCTATACCACCGATTATGGAGAAACATTTCAGTCGGTCGAGGGATCAATATCAGGCGCAAGTTTTCAATTGTCGGACAGAAGGGGACTGAACCTTGGTGATAGGTTTATTTTTAAATACACAGATGCGGTTGACAGAAATAGATTGTCGATATTTTATATCACTAATTTTGAAAGATTGATAGATTCTGTGAAAGTTGACTCGATATCATTTAAGAATATATTGATGTCCGAGGATTCAGCGATTTATGCAGTTGGCTTATATCAGTCTGATTTTCAGGAACCAGATGCAGATTATCAATACGGTCATTATAAATATCGAAAATATTTTATTTATAAATCCGAAGATAAAGGAAAAACCTGGGTAAAACATTCAGATGAGCTTCCTATCGAGGTTGAAAGAATTCAGCGTGGAAATACTATGTTTTATTATGATTTTACACGTTCAGCGATTTACTTCAACAGGAAGATAATAATACCTTATGGTCATTATCAAGGAAAATCACTTTTCTGCATATATGATATTAAAACCAAGAAGACAGATTCGGTTGTAATTAATCGTCTTTACAATAATTCTTCAGAAGTATTTTTTATCTTTGGCGATAGACTTTGTTATTTTTCATTGGATAAAAAAATAAATTATACACCTCAAAATGAAGTTGGGTCAGAATGGTTTACTTTTCAAAACGAGTTAGACAGAATCAATGATGATGTAGTAATATCATATTCATCTGAAAATGATTACTGCTTTTATTCTACTGGTAAATTTAATTTTTCATCTTCTTTTGGAGGCCTTGGTTATAAAGTCAATGTGGTAAAAATACAAAATGATATTAATACATCTATCGGTTCGGAGTTTGATTTATATAGTAAAAATAATTTAATTGATGCTAAACCATATCCCTTACCTTCCAATACGGGTTGGATTAATATACAAGTCAACTGTGAAGTTTTAGAAAATGATGCTGATATAATTATTTTTGATAACTTTGGAAATAAGCTTCCTTCAAGTGAGATGGAACTCTTAACTTCAGGAAATAACAAGGCTTTGTTAAAGTGGCATTATGGACAATTACCTTCGGGAATTTATTACCTGAATATCGGCAATGGGATTAATAAAAAAGTTGTGCCTGTAATAATAAGCAAGTAAAAGAATTGCAGCTCTGATGACTTTAAAGGGCTTACGAAGAATGGGTTCCTTCAGGAACCCATTCTCATATAAGAAAAGAATTAATAAAAACTATGTTAGATTAGTATTCAGATTTAAAAATCAATTCAACAAAAAAAGAATATAATCAGAACTTTTTGCAAAGTTTGTTTCCCTGTCTTCAGCTAAAAATAGTTAGATTAAACTATTATTATTTCAATATTATAAATGGTAAATTGAAAACTTGATTACTGTTAAAATAATTCAGGAAATAAACGCCACTTTCCAGATTATTTAGTGGTATATAAATCAAATCCGAAACACCTGCATTGGGATAGCTGAATTTTTTAATTAATGAGCCATTTGAAGAATAAATAAGAAAATTGCTTTTATCATCCTGATATTCAACGGGAATTTGAACAAATAAGTCATTTACAGTAGGATTATTAAGTATTTTGACTGATTGAGTAATTTCTGAGTTAACATCAGTGGTGAATTGCTGGCAGAAAACTTCACCTGTTTCGCCATGAACCAGACAAGAAAGTCTGCCCCCGGTAGAGTTGAACATTATTCCCCAAATTGCTTTGTCTTTCAATTCGATTGGTTCGGGTATAGGGTTAATACTAATATAAGCGAGCGTCAATTTATAATCTTTATTGGATGAAGAAAAATCCTGAAAAGTAGAATTTTCTCTGATTTTCTGAGCCATAACATCGCTATCAAACCATTTGGCATTGTTTAAAGTCGTATCCATGCGGAAAGGGAATAGGTTTCCTGCCCCTGATATTGGTAATGGCAATGGTATGTAATTATTCAGTATTTTAGTTACTGCTATAAGTTTGACAGAATCAACATCAACTGCTGAGCGATAGAGATAAAGCCAGGCACTTGCAGTTCCTTTTGAGATATCGAAGGAAATATTTATGGGCAAACCTTCGAATTGTTCTGAAGAAGTGGCTATGAGAACAAGTTCAGGGGATTTCAATCCGGCATCAGAAGCGGCTTTAGTTGAAGCAGATATACCATCTTTTGCTTTGAATTGCTGCTGAGCATAAGCCGATGAAAAAATGATTGAAATAAATAGTAGTACGAAAAGATTTTTCATAATCAACCTCACTAAATAATAATTAAATTAACTTTCTTTGTTTCCATTTACTTGAATTTTTGGTGAAAGTGTGAACTTTTTCGGGAATTCTGACTATACGATGGGTGTAAGCAGCGATGACAGCAATAAGTTCTTCAATTTCATTTTTAACTTTAGCCAATTCACTGAAATCAAATACGTTTTCGAGAAATCCGGTATCAAAATTGCCATTTCTGAAATCAGGATGATTGATGACAGCAATTAGAAACGGGATTACAGTTTTAATTCCATAAATTTTATAATTTTTGAGGGCTTGAATCATTCTGTCGAGAGCTTCATCTCTATTTTTGCCTAAAGTAATTAATTTTGCAACCATAGGGTCAAAGTGAATAGAGATAACAGATCCTTGCTCTATTCCGGAGTCAATTCTGATGCCTTTGCCGCCGGGCTCTCTCAAGTATGTAATTTTACCGGTTGAGGGCATGAAATTATTAAAAGGGTCTTCAGCATTGATTCTGCACTCAATCGAATGACCTATCCATTTAATATCCTGTTGAGTAAAATTCAATTTTTCGCCTGCGGCAATTTTAATTTGTTCTTTTACAAGGTCTGCCCTTGTTACTCTTTCGGTTACAGGATGTTCAACCTGCAGCCTTGTGTTCATCTCGAGGAAATAAAAATTCTTATTTTTATCAAAAAGGAATTCAATAGTACCTGCATTAACGTAATTGCAGGCTTTTGCGGCGTTAATAGCGACCTGTCCCATCTTGTGTCTTAGTTCATCGTCGAGCACAGTTGAAGGGCATTCTTCAATCAATTTTTGGTGCCGTCTTTGAATGGAGCAGTCTCTTTCGCCAAAATGGAGGTAATTCCCGTATTCATCTGCAAGAACCTGTATCTCGATATGTTTTGGATTTTCAATGAGTTTTTCGATATAAATTGAGTCATCGCCGAAAGACTTCCAAGCTTCGCGTTTGGCAGATTCAAAATTTTCAATTAATTCCTCGGAATTAAAAACCTTTCTCATCCCTTTGCCACCACCGCCGGCAGCTGCTTTTAACAAAACAGGATAACCAATTTGGGCGGCTGTTTTACGTAATTGATCGTAATCAAGGATCTTTTCCTTTGTTCCGGGAACAATAGGAACACCGGCAGCAAACATAATTTCACGAGCTTTGGTTTTGCTGCCCATAATTTCAATTGATTTGGGGTTCGGTCCGATAAATTTAATGTTAGCATCTAAACAAGCCTGACTGAAAGCTTCTCGCTCAGAGAGAAAACCATAGCCAGGATGAATAGCCTCTGAGTGGCTCCTTTTGGCAATGTCTATAATCTGTTGAATATCGAGGTAAGCTGATTTTGGAGTTTCGGAGTATAATTCGTAGGCATAATCAGCATAATAAACATATGGCGATTCTTTGTCAACTTTATGATATACTGCAACAGTCTCGATATTCAGTTCTCTTGCAGTCCTCATTATTCTTATGGCAATTTCGCCTCTGTTGGCAATCAAAATTCTTTTGAACATAATAAAGTATATGTTGTTTTGAAAAAAATAACATAAAAAAATTTTTTTAAAAGAAAAAGGATAATTTTAATTAATTCAAACGATTTTGATGTTTTTGTGGAATAATGAATTTAAAATTACTTCCCTTGCCATACTCACTTTCAACCCAAATTCTGCCACCATGTCGCTCAACGAATTCACGGCAAATCATCAGACCCAAACCGGTTCCTTTTTCATGATTGGTCCCTAAAGTTGTGAAATGTGTTTCATATTTAAAGAGCTTATTAATATCTTTCTTAGAAATACCTATACCAGTATCTTTAATTGAGAACTGAATGAAATCTCCCTGATTGACTGCATCAATTTCAATAAAACCTCCATTATTTGTAAATTTTATAGCATTCGTTATAAGGTTTCTGAAGGTTGTTGTAATCATATTCCTGTCTGCATATATCATCAAATCGGAACTAATTTTATTGGAAATTGTTATGGATTTATTTTCTGTGAATATATCAAGAGCTTTAAGAACGTTGTCAACTATATTTCTTGCGTGAATAAATTCAGCATTATACTCGGTTTTCCCTGATTCTGATAATGCCCAGTTTAAAAGATTTTCCAGCAGGTCTCTAAGATTAGTTGAAGAAATCTTTAATTTTTTCAGATGCTGTCTGATTTTTTCGATGTCATTTTTGTCAATATACAAAGAGATAAAATCGGTGCTCGTCATCATAACAGTTAAAGTATTTCTCAAATCATGGGCAATAATATAAAGGAATTTGTCTTTTGTTGTATTTGCCTCAAGGAGACTTTTTTCAGATTCAACAAGTTTAAGGTTAGCTATTTCGAGCTCTCTGTTTTTCAACTCAAGCATAACATTTGTTTTCTTCTTGTTGAGATAAAGCTTATACATAGTAAAAGTCGAAATTAAGATCAAGCCGGAAATTAAGAACCAAAAAGTTCTGAATTTAGTTTCATTTTCGATTTGAATAGCTTTAGCTTGGTTTTCACTGCGAAGCAACTCATTTTCTTTGATTTTTTTCTCGGTGTCATATTTCACCTGCATTTCTGTGATTCTTTTGTTTGTTTCCTCGTTAATAAGAGAATCTTTCAAGCTAACGAATCTTTGATAATATTCATCTGAAATTTTTTGCTTACCTATGGCAGTATAATAGATTGCAAAGCTGTAGTAATTTGCGGCAACAAGATCTCTAAATCCTTTTTCGTTACTGTAATTAAGGCTTCTGTTTAAAAACTGATAGGCACTTTCATATTTACCAAGTTTGGTATAGATGCTGCCAATGTTCATAATTGATATGGCAATATCTCTGGTGCTTCCTGATTTTTCGTGTAATTCTAAAGATTTTTCATAATAACTTAAGGCTTTTGAATATTGTCCGAGGGCATCATAACAATTGCCAATGTTGTTATAATTTTTTGCCACGGATTCTATGTCGTTAATTTTAAGGGCTGTATTCAAGCTCTTTTCGTAATACTGAATTGCAATATTGAAATCATTTTTTGATTTGAATATCGTGCCAATGTTGTTATAAATCCTTGCTGTAGCTCTTTTATCTCCTAATTCTTCATTAATTTTTAATGTTTTATTATAAAATTCCAAAGCTTTATCAAAATTTTTTAAATAGCTATAAGTAATTCCAATACTGTTATAGGAATTCCCAAGAGATTCCTTGTCGCCGATCATTTCTTTGATTTCCAGAGATTTCAGGAAATTATTGAGTGCATTTTGATAATCATTTTTACTTAAGTAAAGATTACCAAGATTATGATAAATAGAAGCTATACCTGATTTATCTCCCAACAATTCTCTGATTGCAAGGGATTTTTGGAAATATTCGATAGAATTATCAATGAGACCCAAATTACGGTAAGTAATACCTATGTTATTCAGAATATCGGATAGTTCTAATTTATCACCTAGGTATTCAATAATTTTTTGAGCCATAATTAGATAATTTAGAGCTTTGTAATAATTACCAAGCTCATAAAATCCATTGGCGGCTATTTTTGTAAAATGAAATTCTGCATTTTTATCTTCGAGGTATCTGGCAAGTTCAATGCCATCAATAGCATATTTTAAACTCTTTTCGGGTGCAAGTATTAAATTTGCATCTGCAAGCTTTTGCAGAATTGCAATTTTATCTTTACCATCAACTTGTTTAAGCTTGAATTCAAGACTTTCTATGCTTGTTTGAGC
>CALHRB010000002.1 GCA_938038165.1 Candidatus Kapaibacterium sp.
AAATCTAAATAAACAAAAATACGACCTGGTCATTGATTTATTAGACAACTCCTCAACAACTTCAAGCATTTTTGTAAAATTAATCAAAGCTAAATTTTCTTTAGGTTTTGACAAGGAAAATAAAAACATTTACACCCACATAGTTCCCTTGAAAGATAAACAAAAAAATCATATTATTGATCGTATCTCTTTGATATTATTACCTTTTGGCATTAATCCCATCAATGAAAACCTTATACCATCTTATCCTTTGAATCAAGAAAAAATAGAAGAAGCAAATAAGTTTTTTAATAATAAATCTGGTAAATTCTTGATTGCCGTTAATGTTGCTGGCTCTGACAGAAGTAAATACATTGGCAGGGAGAAATTGCAAGATTTAATTAATCTTTGCAAGATTAATTTATTGAATGCTGAATTGGTTCTTTTCTATACTATTGATTATTCTACTGAAATTGATATTATCTCCAAAGATATCTATGTTTTGAGGGCACCCATTTTTAATGATTTTGACACCTATGCCAACTACCTTTCTGTTTGTGATGTAATTATCACTCCTGACACATCTGCAGTTCATCTTGCTTCGGCATTCCAAAAGCCGTGTATAGCACTCTATAAAGGTTTTAGTGATTCTTCTGATATGCCATGGTTCCCATATAAATCAAATTTCACAGCATTAAATACCAAAAAAAATAATATTTCGGACATACCTGCAGAAGATATTTTTGAGGCACTTAAAAAAATATATCAAGATAAATACAAGCAATCTTTTGAAAATTCTAATAATTCAACACTTTGATTAATTGTGCGTTTTTCAAGTAATTAATCTTACAAAGGTATAAACCATTGCCTAAACCTTCGAAGTCGAGATTGATTTTATTTCCTTTCTGAATTAAATCATATCTATTAAGGATCAAGACTTTCTGACCCAGATAATTAAAAATTTCTATGCTTGGCAAAATATCATTATCTTTTAACTCAATTGATAAATTTCCATCTTTAATGATATAAGCAGTAGTATTTTGCTTTGAAATTTCCTGATTATTCACCGAAGCTTTAATCTTGGACCACTTTGCAAAGTTCGACGAAAGCTTTCCCCCTGCATTAGTGAACATACCCCCCACATAAAGTTCATTTTTATAAATAATTAATTTAGAAACCCTGCCAAGATTTAGCCCCTGTTTCAGCCCTGAACCAAGGGATTCTATTTCCCCTGTAAGAAGATTATAACTAAAAATGCTGTTTACCTGTTTATTACCAGCTTTTTCAAAACGTCCACCAACGTAGAGATTGTCAAACCATTTAAGAATGGAACTGACAGAACCGCTGATTTCGGGGAGTGAATGAAGAGCATTGGCTTTTCTGTCCCAAAGAACTATATTTTTTACTTCTACTCCGTTAACATTCGAAAAACTGCCCCCAAAATAAACACTATCGCCATCAACTAAAACAGTAGCTGGTATTCCATTAAATCTAAGCGGTGGCTCAATCCACTTCTTTGAACTTTTATCCCACACGGCAAAATACGGTGTTCTTGTACCAGCCACCGTATCGAAGGCTCCAGTTACATAGATATGACCATTTCCTGCGTCAACAATAGCCGTAATTGAAGCATTACGATTATTAATTCCGCCTTCCATATCATTCCATTTTGAACCATCCCAATAAGTAATGTGATTCAATGGTTGATCGCCAGATATTGTAAATTTTCCACCAACAAAAATTTCATTGCCAGAAATCAGGATTGGTCCTAATGTCCCATCGCCACCATCAATGCCGGGACCAATGGGTTCCCATCTTTGTTCTTTGCCTATCCATTTGGCAACATTGTTTAGTTTTACTGAATCAGCACCAAAAAACCAACCTGTAAAGTAAATGTCACTGCCGAGTGGTTTAATCGAATATACAACAGCAGGAGGGTCAAGACCTTTTTTGCAGCCTATCCAACTTTCGCCATCCCAAACCGAAAGCCCTCTCGAAGGCTTATCCCCTGTTTTAACAAAGGCTCCACCGACATAAAGCAAATTGTTATCATCAATAGCCATATCATAAACTATAGACACTACCCCGTTCCTTTTGCCATTGAACAAATCTACCCAGTCTGAACCATTCCACAAAGCAAGACCATTACAAGAAATTTCACCCGCCACATTAAACGTCCCCCCAACTAATAAGGAATTTGCTACAAATGGGCAGAGAGCCGAGACAGAGGGATATTCTCCTCCATCAACACCATTTTTCAAAGGAAACCAATCATTGCCGTCCCAATAAGCAATTCTTGGGATATTTTTCCCTCCCACACTAGAAAAAAAACCTCCTAAGTATAATTTATCATTTAAAAAAACAAGAGAATTCACAATACCTTTTGTACCTCCGCCAATCTCATTCCATCCATTACCATCAAATACAGCAATATTGTTAACCTCTTTTTCACTTGCATAAGAAAATTGCCCGCCGGCATAAATATTGCCTTTTATATCAACAGTTAATGACCTAATCATAATACCCATACCGCTCTGTATTCCATTTCCCAGTGGGAACCATTGATTTAGCTTTTTATCCCAAACAGCGACCTTGAAGAATTCTTTTTGTCCGATCATTTCAAAATCACCTCCGATAATTATGCTATCACCTTTAATGCAAATTGCCCGAACCCTATTATCTGGTTGTTCCTTGGGGGCTCTCCATTTATTCCCATCCCAAAAGGCAAAATGATTTAATGTATCATTATTGTTAGAAGAAGTAAAATCACCTCCTGCATAAATTTTTCCGCTACTATCAACTGCAATAGCATATACATTTTTGTTTAGCCCTTTGCCCAGAGCTGACCACTGAGTTCCATCCCATTTGGTTATGAAGTTTACCCTTTTCCCTTCCATAACCTCGAACGAGCCACCAACGTAAATAATTGAATCAAAATTAGCTATAGCAAATATTCCTCCACTTCCAATAGATCCAATTTGATTCCACAAATTTGTGTTTAATTTAAAGTTGATGATTTTACCATTCTCGGCTGTGAATATATTTTGACCAAAAGCAGCAATTGCAGTGATGTCCGGACTTTGCCAAACAGGATTGATAAAGTCCTTGCTCCAGAAAATATCATCATCATTTGATAGCAAATCTGTTTTTAAATGATTTGGAAGGTAATTTTCATCAGTAATTTGACAATTGATTGGCTCACAAATTAATAACAAGGTAAGAAACAGATTAATTAACACTGGAACATTTTTCATTCTTTAATTCCTTAATTTCTATGTCAAAAAGCATCATATCAAAAATAACAGAAAATTGGGAATTTCATTTAATATTTTTCTATTTTGATTTTTCATAAAATTCAGAGTAATTTATTATGTTAGCATTAGTGGCGAACAAAGCACTTTTGTTTATAAAAATTAAAATCAATCAGATATGAATAACATAATGAAAAGTGATTCGAAAAGAATTCTTTTAATAATATACTTTTTTTTCAAATTATTTCTTAAATTACTAATCTTTAAAGTATAATCTTTGGGAGAATCAATGAAGAACTTTTTAGCAATTATTCTTTTTATTTCATTAATTATTTTTGGATGTTCTAAGCAGGAAGAGAAATTAAAAATGGGGACTATTGATAAAATTACAATTAAAAAAGCCATAGACACTTTATTGAAGCAGTATGGCGAAGAACAGAAATTCAGAATCGAAAGAGGCGTCAATCAGGTTGCAAGTTTTTGGATGGAAAGCGACGGCAGCAAAGGAGATTTTGTTCGGTTCTGTATTACCAACTTTGCTGGAAACGATGAGTTGTTAGATAAATTATTTGAGCGTCTAAGCTCAAACCTTGAATCTATTTTGGGGCACTTTAACAAAATCACACTCGATTTGAATATGCCAATACATCTCGATTATTTCGAGATACTGCCGATTGATGAGACTTTTGCTGCTTATAGCCCGGGTGCCCACCTTACTGATGACTTTTTCAAAAACAAGATTGCTTTTCATTTTTTGCTGAACTTTCCTTACTACACATTGGAAGAGAAAAACATACTCGGGCAGAAATGGACCCGTAAACAATGGGCTCATGCAAGGATGGGTGACTTTATCTTATCGAGAATTCCATCCGATGTTGCTCAAAAAATATCTGAAGCACAAACAGCCGCCGACACTTACATTTCTCAATATAACATTTTCGCAGGTTTTCTTGTTGATGATAAAGGACAGACTTATTTCCCGAAAGATTTAAAATTAATATCCCACTGGAATCTGCGAGACGAAATAAAATCTCAATACGGCAAACCTGATGGTCTGCCCAGGCAGAAGATGATTTATGAAGTTATGAAAAGAATCATCTCTCAGGAAATTCCCATTGAAGTAATCAATAAAAACAATTATCAATGGAATCCATTTACAAATAAAATTTTTAAAGACGGGAAGGAAATAGCAGCTAAATCTGAACCCGACACAAGATATAAAATGTTACTCGAGAATTACCTTGCTGTTAAAGCCGCCGATCCATATAATCCTTATTATAAAACTTATATTGAAAGAAAATTTGACAAAGAGATGGAAATGCCCCTCAAAGAAGTCGAAGAACTGTTTGTCAAACTGGTTTCATCTGAAACAGCAAAAAAAGTGGGAGAATTAATCAAAAAAAGGTTAGGCAGAAATCTTGAGCCTTATGATATCTGGTATGACGGCTTCAAAGCCAGAAGCACAATGTCCCAGGATGATCTGGACAAAATTACAAGGAGTCGCTATCCCAATACCGAATCTTTTCAAAGGGAACTACCCGTCATTTTGTCAAAGCTTGGTTTTTCAAAAGAAATGGCTGATTTTATATCAGACAAAGTGCTTGTTGACCCCTCACGGGGAGCCGGACATGCCTGGGGTGCACAGATGAAATCTGAAAAAGCAAGATTGAGAACTCGTATCGGCAAAGATGGTATGGATTACAAGGGTTATAACATTGCTGTTCATGAGTTTGGTCATAATGTTGAGCAAACCATCACATTGAATAAAGTTGATTTTTATATGCTGAACGGAGTTCCAAACACAGCATTCACCGAAGCTATTGCATTTATTTTTCAAACAAGAGATTTAGAGCTTTTAGGCATTAAAAACGAAGATCCAAACAAGGAACATCTGGCGGCTCTTGATAATTTCTGGATGAGTTATGAGATAATGGGTGTTTCCCTTCTTGATCAGGAAGTCTGGAAATGGCTTTATAAAAATCCTGATGCGACTCCCGAAAAATTAAAAGAGCAAGTCATTAAACTATCAAAAGATATCTGGAATAAATACTACGCTGATGTTTTTGGCATAAAAGATCAGCCTATTCTTGCAATTTATTCACATATGATTGACTATCCGCTTTACCTATCAGCTTACCCGATTGGTCACCTTATTGAGTTTCAACTTGAAAAATATATGAAAGGCAAAAATTTTGCCGATGAGTTAGTCAGAGTTTTAACTCAAGGTTGCCTTACTCCAAAAGTATGGATGATGAACGCTGTTGGTAGCCCTGTTTCTGTTGATGCCACTATCGAAGCCGCTGAAGAAGCATTAAAAAATTTGAAATAGTTTTCCTGTTTTAAAACAAAAAAGGATGTTTGTTGAAATCAATAAAATCTTTTACGGAAAACATCCTTTTTTGTTTAAATTTTTTTTTTAAATGGGCAATAAATAATTTCAAGAAATTGAACTCGGAGTTTTATTAACTAGCATATCTGACTTTGAAATTAAGCGTCTGTTCTTTGTTTTTATCAACCTTTACTTTAAAAACTACGGTTTGTGAATCTTTTTTGTCATATGGGATATTTGAGGATAGTATCTCCCAATTACTTCCAAGAAATCTTTCAACCTCAACCTCTATGTTTTCATCTTTACGGTTTTTAATTTTTACTTCATAGGTATATTCCTGAACCTTATCGGAAATACTTTTTTGCTCTAATTCTTTTTCTTCGGCAACTATATCGAATGCATCGCCGACTTTTAGTTTTATTTTTTCATCTTTTGGAGTATGGTCAACCATATCTTCACCGATGAACTCGATAGATTGACCATCTGATTTATAAAGCCTTACTTTTCCTTTTGGGAAAGGCATGCCAAGTCCATTTTTTCCCTTGTTTTCGAATTCTATGACTACAGCAACTTTGTTGGCATCATTATATGTATTATAATACCTGTAGTAACCACCGCTGCGATATAGATATTTTTTCGTAACATTGACATTTTTTGCTTCAAAAAGGGAAATTTGCTTGGTTTCGTTCTGATTTATTGTTGTGGGATTCTTCAAATTATAAATATGGTATTCAAAAAAAGATTTCTCCTCGAATTGTTGTGGAGCAGATTCATAAACACCAGCATTTTTTTCCAGATAATCAGCAAAGGCTCTATGTGGTTGAAGCTTGATAATATTAACATCTCCGGCAACAAGCTTGAGAATAGCCTCAGGGTAAGTAGCCCCTGAATTATTTTCGATACTAACCCATGAATTCAAATCAATTTTAGAATCGGTATTATTAAGGACTGCAACATATTCGGCGTGCCAGTTCATTCCCTGAGTTTGGTACGTAACCTCAATTTCTCTATTCCCTGCATTTTTCGAATCGATTTTCCAGACAAGAGTAGGCTTTGTAATCAAACCTTCAGGAAGAGAGCCAACGGTAATCTGATACTCGTTGATCTCTGGTATCATAAGCAAACCACCACTTGATGTCCTTAATACTATTTGAGAGTTATTAATTGACAGCAGGGTTCCCTCGATTGTTTTGCCCTGCTCTGAAACCATTGAAACCGATTTGTCAATATATTTTTCCAATATCTTAATAAGACTGACTAAGTCGTAGCGGTAATTCTGCTCGAGAACCTGTCCGTCGAATTTGATGTTTACACTTGTAGGATCAATCAACTCAGCAACATCAGTCATATTAATTTCGGAAATTCCTGATTTTATATTGAAAAGTCTTATGTCTCGTATAACTCCAAGATTATTATTATAAACCGTAACATACAGAGCTTTTCTGTCTGATGCCTGACCTTCAAGATTTAGCAAAGCAATAAAAATCATAACAAAGGTAATTGACATATGTCCTATTTTCATAAAAATCTCCTGATTTAAAAATATTTAAATTCTAAATTAATATCCAAAATTGAAATTATAGTTTCAAAAACAAAATTTTTCGGGATTTTTTTTGATTTTTGTCCATATGACTGTTACTATTTTTTGACTCATTGATCCATTCTATATATTCTCTTCGATCTCTTAGATTAATTCCTTAGGAACTAAAACTTTAACTTTTACTTTGAGAACCTTTAACATTTTATTGTTTATGAAATCTGGTATTTAGTTTTCACATTTTGTTATCAATTAATGAGCGGTAAAAAACATGAAAAATTATAAGACAAATATTTTGTTCTTTTTGATATATTTCCTGATATTTATGATGGATAAATTGATTTTAGCTTTGATAAAAATTCAAACAAACCGATTCATTGTAATTGTTTTAGTTAACGCAAAAATCATTAAAATAAAAAACGTTAATTTTAGTTATCAAATTATTTTTGGAAGAAATAAAATGCAGACAGGAAAAGATTTCTGGAAACTCGCAGGATTAAGATATAAATCACATCCATGGCATGGGGTCTTCATTGGAGAGAAAGCCCCTGAAATTGTTACAAGTTTTATAGAATGTGTCCCTTCGGACACAGTAAAATACGAGGTAGATAAATTATCTGGATATCTTAAAGTAGATAGACCACAAAAATACTCAAATATAATTCCTGCATTATATGGATTCATCCCGCAAACCTATTGCGGAAATTCAATAGCCGAATTTTGTATGGAAATGTCAGGCAGAAAGGATATAATTGGCGATGGTGATCCTCTCGATATCTGTATCTTGACCGAAAAACACATCCCGCATGGTGACATTCTTGTTCAGGCAGTACCTATTGGTGGATTTCGCATGATTGATGGAGGTGAAGCCGATGATAAAATTATTGCAGTTATGAAAGAAGATGAAGTATATAAATCCTGGACAGATATTAATGATTGCCCACCTGTCGTTGTCTCGAGATTAAAGCATTATTTTCTTACATACAAAGATATGCCCGGGCAACCGACAAGATGCGAAATCACCCAAGTTTACGGTAAAGAAGAAGCCAAGGAAGTTATTAGCAGGAGTATGAATGATTACAGGATGACATTTGGCAAACTCGAAAATAAGATGTCAATTGCGGCGATGGAAGCAATAGAGTTCGGCAGAAAAGCAAGTAAGAACAGATGATTTCTTAATTTGTCTTTTTTCTTTACTCACCGATTATCTTGATGAGGACCCTCTTTTTTCTCATCCCATCGAATTCCCCGTAGAAGATTTGTTCCCAGGGACCAAAATCGAGTTTACCTTCGGTGATTGCAACTGTAACCTCCCGACCCATTATCTGCCTTTTCAAATGAGCATCAGCATTATCTTCAAAACCGTTATGTCGGTATTGCGAATGAGGTTTTTCGGGAGCAAGCTTTTCGAGCCATTGTTCAAAATCATAGAGAAGACCGGATTCATCGTCATTGATGAAAACGCTTGCAGTGATGTGCATTGCACTAACAAGGACTATACCTTCCTTTATTCCGCTTTCTTTAACAGCCTGCTGAACTTGGGAGGTGATATTAATATATTCCCTGCGTGATTTTGTTTGAAACCATAATTCTTTTCTGTAACTTTTCATTATGTCATTTGGGATATTTGCCAAAAACTATTGAGAAAAATTTATGAAGATTGTGTGGGAAAGAATCATCAGAAAGAAACATCATTAGGCACCTTTTGCTAACAACACTGATGCTGTTTTCTCTGCAAAAATCTAAGGCTTCCTTAGATTCAGAACCTTGTTGAAGCCAAACTTTTTTAATATCGGCTTTTTGGGCATCAGTTAACAAATCCAATACTTTCTGCGGTTTCACAGAACATATCAAAGCATCAACTTTTTCAGGCAAACTTTCAAGGTTTGGATAGCATACCACTCCTTTGTATTCTTTTAGTTTAGGATTTATGGGAAAAGTTTTTATCCCCTTGTTCATCAGCTCATCATATATGTAATTTCCGAATTTATCTTTATTGACTGAAACTCCAGCAAGAGCAAAGGTCTTACTGGTCAAAAAGTCAATTATAATTTGTTTTTCTGTCATTTTTTTCCTAAATAAAATTATTTTTTCATAATTGGGAACGAGTAAGAATCAATGCCATCTGTAAAAAGAACGTAGTAAGCTCCCGCTGCGATTGTCGGAAAATTAAATTCCCCTTTATAGCTTGTTCCATCAAATTCAAGCGAAGTATCAGATAATTTCTTTCCTAAAATATCAACAATGCTAATGTCAAGCTTTTGACCGTTCCACCTTTTCAGTTTGATTGTAACTTTAAAAGCAGCATCAAATGGAATTGGAAAAGCATCAAATTCGACATTATTACTTAATTGGCTTTTTTTTTCTGTTCCACT
This sequence comes from Candidatus Kapaibacterium sp., assembly GCA_938038165.1. Classification (GTDB taxonomy): domain Bacteria; phylum Bacteroidota; class Ignavibacteria; order Kapaibacteriales; family UBA2268; genus CALHRB01. Next base: position 9,472 of record CALHRB010000002.1, read on the forward strand.
AATCAAACTTGTTTGTGCAATTGGCAGTTTTCGGATTCTGATACCTGTTGCATCAAAAATAGCATTGCATAGAGCTGGTGTTACCGAAGGAAAACCTACTTCCCCCATACCCGAGGGAGTTTCTGATGTGTTAATGATATCAATATCAAAATCGGGTACATCTTCCATGGTCAGCCACCTAAAATTATGAAAGCCTGATTGCTGAATTTCGCCGTTTTTAATCGTTATTTCGGTGTTCAAAGCCGTGGACAAGGCATCAATAGCCGCTCCCATAATTTGGTTCTTTATATTGCCGGGATTTATTGCAAAACCGGGATCCACAACAGCATAAACTTTATGGATTTTTAGTTTTCCTGATTGGGAGACCGATACTTCCACAACGTGAGCAATATAAGCACCGTAACCGACAAAGGCTGCAATGCCCCGCCCCCATCCATTGGGCAACTCAGAGCCCCAGTTTGATTTTTCTGCCACCAGCTTTAAAACGTTCTTTAATCTTCCATCTTTGGTTAAGTCAAATCTGAAATGATATGGGTCTTTTCCGGCTAAATTTGCCAACTCATCCATTAATGATTCATTAACAAAGACATTTTGGGTGTAATCAACCGAACGCCAGGGTCCGGTGCGAATGCCATAACTTTTAGAATCCGAAAGGTTTGTGATATTTGGTATATCATAATTTGGACGATGAGGCGAAACATCACCTTGTGAAATAACTTTCTGAATCCAACCCGAGGGAGTTCCATTTGCAGTTATACCAACCTTGAAAGCATGAATGCTTGCCGGTCTGTAATTGTCATTTTTTATATCGTCTTCCTTGGTATAGAAGAATAGAATGGGATGACCAGATAATTTTGATATTTTTGCAGCAATTACAACGTAATCATTATCGTGTCGGCGACCAAATCCTCCTCCTGAAAGAAGGACATTTACCCTCACATTTGTTTGAAAAACCCCCAAAGCATTAGCAACATCACTGCGTGCTGTCTGAGGATTTTGAGTTCCAGTCCAAACTTCGCATTTGCCATCTTTGAAATGAGCAAAAGCACTCATAGGTTCCATAGTAGCGTGAGCAAGGAAGGGAACTTCATAGACTCCCTCGATGAATTTGCTTGTAATAGCTGGAAGATTTGGCAATACGCCGATTTTATCAATAAAGGCATTTCGAATGTCTTCCGAGTTAAAATTTGAATTATTTTTCCACGAAGCTTTGAGTGCATTTCTTCCTTCAAGAGCAGCCCATGAATTCTCGGCAACAACAGCTAACCCTTCGTTTATTTGATAAACGCCAAGCACGCCTTTTACTTTTTTTGCCTCTGTATCATCGTAGGATATTAACGAGCCATGAATGTATGGGCTTCTTAAAATCACTGCAAATTTAACTCCTTCCACCCTGTAATCGCTTCCATATTTTGCTTTTCCGGTAACTATGTCTGGCTCATCGAAATTCCACTTGGTTTTGCCTATTAATCTGAAGTCTGATACTTTTTTTAAAGTAACAGAATCTGTCGGAGGCACAGGAAGGGTCAAAGCCTTGTCTATTAGTTCTGCATAGGAAAGTTTTCTGTTGCCATTTTTTTCATAAACAAAACTTTTCTCGGCATAGCAATTTGATTCGGAAATGCCCCAGATGAGAGAAGCAGCTGTAATAAGCATCTTTTTTGCTTGTGCACCTGCTAACCTCAAGGGTTGCCAGAAAGTGCGAATGCTTGTGCTTCCGCCTGTTGACTGATTGCCGTATTTTGAATCCCCTTCCGCATTTCTCACACTGACTAAATCCCAATCAGCATCCAATTCATCGGCTAAAATCATTGCAAAGGAAGTGCGGACGCCCTGTCCAATTTCAGAGCGTGCAATCGTTACAATTACTTCATTTTCCTTTGTTATTTCAACCCAGATACTGGGGGCAAAACTCATTATTTTATTGTCTCCATCATTAGTAATTATAAGCTCCGCCAAAGCTTTTTCAGAGAAAATAAAACCTGATGCGAGACCTGCAAAAGTAAGAGCCGAACCGAAAATAAACCTTCGTCTGGTAATATTGAATTTATCGCTCATTTTCATCCCTTTGAAGCAAGAATAATAGCATCTCTGATTTTGTTGTAAGTTCCACAGCGGCAAATATTAGATGACATTGCCTCGTTTATGTCTTCGATACCTGGATTTGGTTTTTTCCTGAGAAGACCCTCTGCAGTCATTATCTGACCTGCCTGGCAATATCCACATTGACTAACACCAATTTCCACCCAAGCTTTTTGCAAAGGATGAGATCCATCCTCAGAAAGCCCTTCGATTGTAATAATTTTTTTTGATCCGATTAATCTGACCGGTATTAAGCAAGATTGCTCAGCATTTCCATCAATCAGAACTGTGCAGGATCTGCAAACCCCAATCCCACAACCGAATTTTGTTCCAGTCAATCCTAAAATATCCCGAAGAACCCACAGCAAAGGAATATCAGGGTCAACATCAATTTCATAATTTTTATTGTTAATATTTAGAATCATTAGTTTACCTCAAATTATTTAAAGGCAGTAATCTCTATCTCAAGAAAACATCCTAATGGCAAATTTCCGCATGGGACGATTGCACGTGCTGGCTTATGCTCACCAAAAAATTCACTGTAAACGTTATTGACTTCTCCCCTTAACTCGATGTCGGTCAAATATATCCTTGCC
>CALHRB010000003.1 GCA_938038165.1 Candidatus Kapaibacterium sp.
TACAATTGCGTAAAAATATGTCCCACTCAAGCAATTGAAATTAGAGGATATGCTGATTTTGTTCCATTGGGTGGTCAGGTTACTCCAATGAGAAGTACTGATTCAATAATGTGGACTGTTAAGTTCAGAAACGGCGAGCTAAAAAGATTCAAATTCCCAATCAGAACAACCCCCGAAGGTTCTGCGGTACCTGATGGTGGCTGGTCAACTGCAAATGATGATTTATCAAGTCCATATTTATTTACCGAACCTGCTTCATTAAAAATGGATGATATTTTCAAAAAATAATCAAAAAAAGTGACAAAAAGTTCAATTAAATAAGAATTAATAAAAAAAGGAGTAAAACAAATGACAAATTTTGAAACTGTAGAAGTCAATACCGATCTGCTAATTGTTGGCGGCGGTATGTCGGCTTGCGGTGCAGCTGTTGAAGCAGCTTATTGGGCAAAGAAGCATAACCTTAAAGTTACATTAGTTGACAAAGCCGCTGTTGACAGAAGTGGTGCTGTTGCTATGGGTCTTTCTGCTATTAATCAATATGTTGATTTAGTATCTGGTAAAAATACAGTAAAAGACTACGTCGATTACGTCAGAAACGACTTAATGGGTATTACCCGTGAAGACTTAGTTGCAAATATTGCACGACACGTTGACTCAACCGTTCACCTTTTTGAAAAATGGGGACTACCGATCTGGAAAGACGAAGAAGGTAATTACGTTCACGAAGGTCGTTGGCAGCTTATGATTAATGGTGAATCATACAAGGTTGTTGTTGCCGAAGCAGCAAAAAATGCTCTTGGTATGGAAAATATCTATGAAAGAATTTTCATAGTAGAGCCTTTGATGGACGGCGATGTTTGCTCTGGTGCCTTAGGTTTCAGCGTAAGAGAAAACAAATTTTATGTTTTCAAAGCAAAAGCAACATTGGTTGCCTTAGGTGGTGCTGTGCACGTATTCAAACCAAGATCTTCAGGTGAAGGATTAGGTAGAGCCTGGTATCCACCATGGAATTCAGGTTCAAGTGCTTATCTTACTTTGAGAGCAGGTGCGGAAATGACATGTCAGGAAGTTAGATTCATTCCCGTCAGGTTCAAAGATGCCTATGGTCCAGTTGGTGCCTGGTTCTTATTATTTAAATCCCGAGCAACAAGTTCTCTTGGCGGTGAATATATGGCTGAAAGAAAAGATGAATTAGAAAATTGGTTGCCCTACGGAAAAGTTAAACCAATTCCTGCAAACCTAAGAAACTGGCTTGGAATGATGGATGTTATGGATGGCAAAGGACCAATTTATATGAGAACAGAAGAAGCTATCCAAAAAATAGCCGATGAATACAAAGATGATCCCAAAGCATATAAGAAAAAAATGAAACACCTGGAAGAAGAAGCATGGGAAGACTTTCTCGATATGACTATTTCCCAAGCTTTATTATGGGCATCAACAAACGTATTTCCTGAGCAGGAAGCATCTGAAATAGCAGCTGCAGAACCCTACTTTATTGGTTCTCACTCTGGAGCATCTGGTGCATGGGTAAGCGGACCGAAGGACTTAGCTCCGGCAGAATATTTCTGGGGTTATCCAAATATGTCAACAATTAAAGGTATGTTCTGTGCCGGTGATGCATCCGGTGCCTCAAGCCATAAATTCTCTTCAGGCTCACATGCCGAAGGTAGAATAGCAGCTAAGGGAGCTTTGGAATATATCGTCAAAGAAAATCCTCAATTAAAGTATGATAATGCTGCAATCGACGAAATGAAAGCAAGAATATTGAAACCTTTGGAAATTTATGAAGCTCATGCTAAAGAAACAAGTGATCCGAATATAAATCCAAATTATATCAGACCAAAAATGTTTATGTTCAGGTTGCAAAAAATTATGGATGAATATGCTGGTGGAGTTTCTTCTCAATTCAAGACCAACAAGCCATTGCTCGAAAAAGGTCTTCAATTATTGAATTTCCTTAAAGAGGATGCTGAAAAACTTGCAGCTGAAGATCTTCATGAATTGATGAGATGCTGGGAAAACATTCACAGAATGTGGCAAGCAGAAGCTCACGTCAGAACAATCCTCTTCCGTGAGGAAACCAGGTGGCCCGGCTATTATTACAGAGCGGATACTCCAAAGATTGACAACGACAAATGGCTAAAGTTCGCTAACATCAAATGGGATCCGAAGACAGGCGAATGGTCAACATTCACTAAAGACATCATTCATATTTTCTGATTTTTATTTGCTTAGTCCCCTTTATTACAGGGGGACTAAGCTTAAGTTATTTGATTAGAAGGAAGCAATGGAACACAGCATTCAGCAGCAAGATTTATCCTGCTCCTGAATCCTGTGCTTCAACTTTCTTTTATTCTTTATATAATTAATTGATTATTCATTTTGAAAGGAATAAAAGAATGGAATTTTGTAAATATTGTAACTCAAAGTTGAAAAAAGTAGTTTTGCCCGTGGATAATGATTGGGGTGTAGATTTTTTAATGGTTTGTATGAACGATGAATGTGGTTATTACAAACGTGGCTGGGATTGGATGTGGAATAATTACCAGGTTAAGTCTTCTTATAGATTTCACTATAATACCTTTACGGGATATGAAGGTCCTTTGCACGTTTCCAAACCCGAAGATTATAAGAACCAAGTCATCATTAATACCAAAGAGGCGGAGGCACATCTGTGAAAACTAACACTATAAGTAAATTGAATGATACTATCATCAAAGATTACCCAAGGATGAAACAAAATGATAAGTTTATTTTTGAATGTCATCCGGGTGTTTCCTGCTTTAATAAATGTTGTAACGATGTAAATATCTTTCTTACTCCATATGACATTATTCGTTTGAAAAACAGATTGGGAATATCATCATCAGAACTTCTTGAAAAATATACACTTTTACCAATTGATGAAAACCTTAGACACCCTATTGTTATGCTCAGAATGAGAGATGATAATATGAATTGTCCCTTTGTATCCGAACATGGTTGCAGTGTATATGAGGACAGACCTTGGTCTTGCAGAATGTATCCTGTGGGAGTAGCTTCACCGAACGAAGTCGCACAAGCCGAATCAGACGATTTTTACTTTTTGCTCAAGGAAGAGGTCTGCAATGGATTTGCAAATGGTAAAGAGTGGACAGTTCAATCCTGGATGGACGATCAGGGTGTTGAGGAGTATAATATTTATGGTGAGATGTTTAAAGATATATCATTGCATGAAAAACTTTTAAAACTTAAAGCCATAGAGCCGGTGAAGTTAGAAATGTTTTATATGGTATGTTATGACATTGATAAATTCAGGGACTTTTTATATGAAAGTTCATTTTTCAAAAGATTTGATGTCGAAGAGAAACGAATTCAAAAAATGAAGACAGATGATTTGGAATTATTGAAGTTCGGTTTTGACTGGCTTAGATTCAGCTTGTTTGGTGAGAAAACTATCGAAGTTAGAAAAGAATATTTGCAACCTGCGTAATAATAATATTTTAAAAATACTCAGAGGGAACATTGAACGGCAGAATAAAAGTTAAAAGCAATATAGAGTTTATCAAGCATCTCAAAACTCATGGTGGTGATACGATGAAAAAATGCTATCAGTGCTCAACATGCACTGTTGTTTGCTCATTATCACCCGAAGAATATGCCTTTCCAAGAAAAGAGATGATCGAAGCCGGATGGGGACTCAAAGAATCGTTGGTTAGCGATCCCGATGTCTGGCTTTGCCATGGATGTATGGATTGCAGTTACCAATGTCCAAGAGGTGCCAGACCAGCAGATTTGTTAGGAGCTGTAAGATCTTATATATATAAAAATTTCGCTGTACCGGGATTTATGGGTAAAGCATTTGATTCGCCTAAGTATTTATTCTGGTTATTCCTTTTCCCTGTTATTGTAATCTTGGGATTAGTACTGGCTTCTCAAGATTGGTCTTTTGCTAATTTATTTCCTTTACCCGAAGGAGCTTTTCGCTACAAACAAATGGTTGCTCACGGACCATTGGAAATGCTTTT
>CALHRB010000004.1 GCA_938038165.1 Candidatus Kapaibacterium sp.
TACAAAGCCCTCAGCCCAGGAAATCAGTTCGCTGCATTGACTCAAGTTATTTTTCCCCTTCAGATATAAATTATAAAGGAGGTTGTTATCATCATTAATAGTTTTAAGGAAAGAGATCAAATTAATAATTTCGCTTGATGTCTTGCAATTTGAAACTGCCTTTTCAAAATTCATTTGTGCATGTTCAGGTTTGTTTAGAAGTAATTCATAGTTTCCAAGATTAGCCGAGGCATAGGGATCCAATTCACATTGTTCGGCTTTGCTTAATAATTCCAGAGCCCAGTCTGAGGAATTAAGTTTTTCATAGGCGATTTTGGCTAATTTGAAATAATCATAAGCTAACTTTTTATTAGAATTATCAATGACAGTCTCGGCTTTTCTAAGTATGTCTTCTGCTAATTTCTTAGCCGATGAATCATCTTCAATGTTTGATAAAGTTAAATCAATTAAGTTAAGGTAATCAAAAAGGAATTTAACACGATTTTGAAGGATAAAATTTAAAATGTTGAAAATCCAATTTTTGTCATTCAGATTTTTTTTGATGGAAAGGATGAGCTTTGTATAGTTATCAATATTGAATGATTCGTTATTAAGTAGATTTTCAGCCTTACCCAGAAGTTTTTTCGCATAATATGGATCATCAAGAGTAGCCATCAGGTCATCAACAAGATTCAGGTAATCTTTGAGCAATTTAGCATCGTTTTCAAGCTTAAGGTATTCATCATATTTTGCCTGATTTTCTTCTCTTTTCTTGATTTTTAAATCAATTCTATCAATCCATTCTTTATGGTCGGCGAAATTTTCATTTACGACAGCGGAGACATCTTTCAGTTCTTTCAGACTGGTTACAATTTCTTCAGCATTAGCAAGAACTCTGGCAGCGTAATTTTTATCATTAAGAGCTATTAGAATTTTTTGAGCAATTAGAATTAAATCAGAACTGCTATTTGCCGAAGCCTCAGCCTTTTGTATAAGAGTTAAAATAAATTCCTTGCTACCACCATTTTTAGCAGATTCATCGACAATTTGTAGCAAAAGGTCAAGTTTTTCAGCTTTTTCGAAGGCTTTTTGATAAATTGAATTAGCCATATCTTTATCGCTTATGGCAGCTATCAATTCGTCTGCCAATTTTATTAATTCCTTTGGGTCATCAATGCTGTCAGTGGCACGTGAGTAAATATCTTTTGAATATTCTTTGTCGTTGAGGACATTTATTATAACTTTTGCCAAATTGCTAAGGTCTTTTGCAGAGGTCATTTTGGATTCGGCTTTTTTAAAGAATTTTTTGGCAAGATTTTCATCTTTGATTTCCTTTGCTATCATTTCTGCAATTTCGAGCAATTTAGCTGTATCATTTAAATCGTTCAAGCCTTTTTCAAAGAACTGAATTGCAGAATCTTTGTCCTGATAAAGATTCCAGAAAGCAAAAGCAAGGTCAATGAATTCATTGCCTTTCATAGCATAATCTTTTGCGGATGAGAGCATTTCCTGAGCTTTTTCATCATCACCGCAGAGATTTTTATATGCAGATGCCAAAAGTGTGAAATCTTTTGTGAATTGAGCATCTTCGGCGTTTTCTTCGAGTATGTCGTTAATCCATTCTTTATCGTCAATAAGTTCGTTTATAATTTCGCAGAATTTCACGTATTCGGCAATGCCATTTACTTTATTCTCAGCTTTTTTTAGCAATTCTTTAGCTGATGCCTTGTCATTAGTATCATTTATAATGCTTTTAGCAAGAGATTTATAATCATCCAGAGTTTTGCATTGAATTTCGATTTTAGCCATTAGATCTTTAACTAAAGAATCATCGCCTAAGTCAGATTTCACATAAGAAATGACTGTAAGTATTTCAGCAGGTTTTCTGGCGTCTTTTGCAGCTGCATTCAAAAATTCCTTTGCTCTGTCCTTATCGCCAAGAAATTTTGCAATGCTATGCCCGAGTTCGGCTGATTCTAAGGGTTCAAAACAATTATCTTCGGCTTCTTCGTAAAATTCGTCGGCTTTATCTTTGTCCTCAAACCCTATGATATAAGCCTCTGCAAGCCTTATATAATCAATTGGTACGGAACATAAGTTTTCGGCTTTTTCGAGCAAATGTGCCGCATATTCTTTGTCTGCAGGTTCTTCAATAGCTTTTTGAGCGAGTTTAATCAGCTCGATTGCTGTCTTGCAATTACTTTCAAGATTTTCAATATCTGATTTTAATGCCATTGTTTTTCTCCAACTTAAATATTTTTCGATGATTTAATTTTTTAAGTCAAATAAAATAATGTATTTAATTTTCTATTACAAAAAAAAATTATAATATGATAATTTTTGTAAATCTTGTGTTTTTTGATTCTATTTTTTTGGACAGATGTTCAATAATAAACAGATTAATGGTTCCAGAAAAATAGGTAATAAAAATTTGATATAATGTTAGATTAGATTATATAAGTTAAGCTGAAATCAAGTAGCTATAAAAATAAGGATTTAAGGAAATTTTAATAGAATTTAAAAAGAATTTAAGTTATGAAAATCATTTTGGCATAAGTATTGTAATATTTTCAAACGGACAAAAACTAATGGATTAGGTGAATGATAAAAGGATTTATCGTAAGTCTGTTCTTGATTATTGTGCTTTTCATGGGGTTTCTGGGCAAAGGATTTGCTCAGTCACCCCAAACTAATAATCTGACACTTCCGACAGTATCAATAAATGTAAATAACTCAGACAAAAGTGAAGATTTAGCGTTAAACCTGCAAATTCTTGCAGTAATTACCGTTCTGACTCTTGCCCCGTCTATCTTGATAATGATGACTTGTTTTACAAGAATAATTGTAGTATTTCATTTCCTAAGGCAGGCACTTGGGACGCAGACACAGCCACCAAATCAGCTTTTGACCGGGTTAGCCTTGTTTTTAACGTTTTTTGTTATGCAACCGGTTCTGGATCAGGCAAACGAAAGGGGACTGCAACCCTATATGAGGGAAGAGATAACACAAAACCAAGCCGTTGATAATATAGTACAGCCTTTCAGGGACTTTATGCTAAAACATACACGCGAAGAGGATTTAAGACTGTTTATTAAATTGAGCGGAAAAGACAAACCTGAAGACATAAATGAAGTTTCAATTTGGACAATCATCCCGGCTTATTCGATAAGTGAGTTAAAGATGGCATTTCAGATAGGTTTTCTTCTCTTTGTTCCTTTTTTGGTTCTTGATATGGTGATTGCAAGTGTTTTGATGTCACTTGGAATGTTTCTACTGCCCCCACAGTTGATATCATTGCCCATCAAACTTCTATTATTCATATTAGTTGACGGATGGTATTTAATAATTGAATCACTAATGCAAAGTATTTTAAGATAAAAAATAAAGGGAAAGATATGACAGATCAAATGGTTATACAATTAGTCAGAGACGCTTTTTATTATGTTATTCTTATTTGCGGTCCTTTGCTTTTAGCTTCTCTGGTAATAGGTTTATTGATTTCAATTTTTCAAGCAGCAACCTCAATCTCGGAGCAGACATTGACATTTGTCCCAAAACTGTTAGTGGTGTTCTTAATGAGTGTATTATTTCTGCCTTTTATGCTTAACAACATTAAAACATTTGCAATTGAAATCATTAAAATGATTCCTACGCTTAAATGATCAATTCAAGTGATATATATTTTTTGACAGGGAAATTCATTGTCGGACTTCTCATTTTTGTTAGAATTTCAGGATTATTTATTTCGGCTCCTTTCTTTAAAAGTTTGGCTATAAATATCCAGCTAAAAATAATAATATCATTTATATTAGGATTTACTTTAACTGCAACGCATTGGGAAAGCCAGCCACAGATAGATTTTCATTTATGGAACTTAGTATTTTTAGTAATGAAAGAAATGTTCATAGGTTTTATTATCGGCTTCACAGCTAATTTAGTTTTTTGGGGTGCTAAACTTGCCGGAGGAGTTATAGATTTTGATATGGGATATCAGGCTGCTGCTATGTTTAATATGGGAGATGATTCACCAACATTGGTTGGAAATTTATTCGAAATGGCAACCCTTGTTTTGTTCTTAATAATAAATGGTCATCATTACTTAATTGAGAGTCTGAATGCAAGCCTTGATATAATACCCTTAACAACATTGGAATTATCACTTTCGGCAAAAGAGTTGATGATAAAATTTGCAACAAGTGTAATAATTATTGGTATTAAGATTTCTGCTCCGATTCTTGTAGCAATATTTCTGACAAATTTAGTTTTAGCATTATTGGCAAGGATTGCACCGCAGACAAATATATTTGTAATGAGTTTTCAGTTGAAAATTGCTGTAGGTTTGCTTGTATTATTGTTATCAACCCCGATATTAATATTGGTAGCCAAAAATTCACTTGAATTATTTCAGGATGAAACAATGAAAATAATTATGTCTTTGGGAACCGGGAAAGTTTGAAGTAATGGCAGAAAACAAAGAAGGTCAGGAAAAAACTGAACCTGCGAGTGCGAAGCGTATTAAAGAAGCTCGTGCTCGTGGTCAAACAGCAAAAAGTATGGATGTTACCACTGCTGCCGTCCTACTTATTGGGGGTGTAATAGTCTTTTTATTGGGATCCCCTATGATGACTGACATACAGAAATTTATGCAGATTATTTTCATTGAATCAAGTAACATTGAATTGACAACCCAGAATATATCAGCTTATTATTTTAAATTTATTCTGTTCTTTATAAAATTAATCCTGCCGATAGTATCAATAATATTTCTTGTAGTTCTTGTTGCTGAAATATCGCAGACGGGTCTTCATATAGCTACAAAAAAATTCACCGAAGGATTGAATTTCAAAAAGATTTTTAATCCGCTATCGGGAATAAAAAAAATATTTTTTTCAGGTAGGTCATTGTTCGAACTAACTAAAAGTATGATTAAGATATTGATTCTTGGATTTGTTGTATATGGTATTTTGGAGAACCGGGCTGAGGAAACAGTTGATTTGATTGAAAAACCGATATACGAAATTGGTGTTTTTTTAGCAGGGATTAGTCTTGAGATTATCGCAAAAGTTGGTGCAGTATATATTTTGATTGCTGTAGTGGATATGATTTATCAAAGATATCGCTATAAAGAAGATTTAAAAATGACAAAACAGGAAGTTAAGGAGGAGAACAAACAGGCAGAAGGCGATCCAAGAGTAAAAGCCAGACTTCGTTCAATTATGCGATCAAGAATCAGAAAGTTAATGTTGAAAAATGTGAAGACAGCCGATGTGGTAATTACAAACCCAACTCACTATGCAGTGGCAATTGCCTACAATGCAACAAAAATGAGTGCCCCGGTTGTCGTGGCAAAAGGTGCAGATTTTCTTGCAGCTCAAATAAGGCAAATAGCCGAAGATAATTTTATACCAATAGTTGAACAGCCACCATTGGCACGGGCTTTGTTCTTTTCGACAGATGTGGACATGGAAATACCGGAAAATTTATTTAAGGCAGTGGCTCAGGTGTTGGCTTATGTATATCAATTAAAGCACCACAGGGCAAATAACAGGGGAAATTGGACAAGTATTTACAGAAAAAATAATTAGATAAAAAAATAAACAAAAGAATAAAATTGGCTAATAATAATCAATTATATCTCACTGGGGAAACAAGCAAGAAGAATGACCTTTTGACATCGATTTCAAAAAGTCCGGATATTCTCTTAGCCGGTGGAGTTCTGTTGATACTTACTTTGCTTGTGCTTCCCTTGCCACCTTTTTTGCTTGACTTGTTGATTGCTGTTGATCTTGCCATTTCAATCCTAATACTTGTTGTAGCAATTTATTTAATAAGTCCCCTGGAATTTTCATCCTTTCCAACAATACTTTTAATTGCTACGCTTTACAGATTAGGATTGAACGTTGCAGCAACGAGGTTAATACTGAGCGACGGTCATGCAGGTGAGATAATAAACGCATTCGGAACTTTTGTGATCAGAGGTAATTATGTCGTTGGAATTATTATCTTTCTGATATTACTTGTAATAAACTTTATAGTTGTTATCAAAGGTTCAACAAGAATAGCGGAAGTCGCTGCAAGATTTACTCTTGATGCCTTGCCGGGCAAACAAATGAGCATTGATGCTGATTTGAATGCAGGTTATATTGATGAGATGGAGGCACGTAGGCGAAGGGAAAATCTCTCGAAAGAAGCAGACTTTTATGGTGCTATGGATGGAGCCGCAAAGTTTATTAGAGGTGATGCTATAGCGGCACTCATAATTACAGGGATAAATATAATCGGTGGATTTATAATCGGTATGACACAAAGGGGGATGGATATTACTCACGCACTCTCCAGTTATACTATTCTGACTATCGGTGATGGGTTGGTTTCTCAGATACCATCTTTATTAATATCAGTAGCAGGAGGTTTGGTAGTTACCAGATCTTCATCATCAGAAAAACTTGATATAGAATTAGGCAAACAATTTGGGGCAAAGCCGCGAGCAATGTGGATTTCTTCTGCTGCTATGCTATTAATGGGTTTTATACCCGGATTTCCAACAATTCCGTTCCTGATTTTATCTTCAGTTGTGGGTGGATTTGCATATTTAAGAACGAAAAGCATTAAGAAAGACGAGCAAGAGAAATTAGTAAAAGAAATGACTGCAGCAGAGGTTGCAACTAAACCAGAGGAGGCACCTGTTGAAGACCTGCTCAAGGTTGACCCTGTCGAAATTGAACTGGGTTACAGTCTGATAGCCTTGGTTGATGAAACACAAGGAGGTGATGTATTCAAAAGAATAGCAAATGTCAGAAAACAATTGGCAATTGAGTTAGGAATAATTTTACCACCTGTTAGGGTCAGAGATAATTTGCAACTCGAACCCGAAGAATATGTAATTAAGATAAGAGGGATTGAAATATCAAGGAATGTATTACATCCGAATATGCTTTTAGCAATGAATCCGGGTACGGCAGAAGGGGAAATCCGTGGAATAAAAGTAACCGAGCCAGTATTTGGTTTGCCCGCCACCTGGATTTCGAACGCAGACAGGGAAAATGCAGAAATTATGGGCTTTACAGTTGTAGAAGCAGCCACTGTTCTGATAACTCATCTGACAGAATTAATCAGGAGGAATGCAGATAAGTTATTAACGAGGCAGGACATTAGGCATTTGATTGAAAACCTGAAATCAGATTACCCGGCTTTGGTCGAGGAAATCAATCCTGATAGTTTACCTATATCCACTATACAAAAAGTGCTACAAAATCTACTGAGGGAAGGAATTCCTGTAAGAGATTTACCTCTGATTCTTGAGGCACTTCTTGAATATTATAAAGTCACCAAAAATATTGATGTACTTACAGAATTTGTAAGGCATAATTTGTCCGAGACAATCAAGAAATTATATCAGGACCAAAACGGAGTGATACACGCAATATCATTAGATCCACAATTAGAGCAAATAATGACGAATGCACTACAATCAGGTAGTCAGGCAACATCGAGTCCAACTCTTGGTCTATCGCCCGATATGATTAAGCAAATAAACGAAAACCTATCTGAAGCAATTGATGAAATTACAATGACGGGATACCTACCAATAGTAATTTGTTCAGCACAAATCAGACCCTATTTCTACAAAATGATACATAATCAATACCCAATGGTTGGAGTCATAAGCTACACCGAAATACCAGCCGACACAGAAGTAGATATACAAAATGTAATAAGTGTTTAAATAAAAAAAATTTTAAATAAATTTTGTATAAAATAAAAATTTTTATTAATTTTGTAGGCTAAAACAAAGGGTAGGTACCGAAGCGGTTAAACGGGGCAGACTGTAAATCTGCTGGGCTACGCCCTACGGAGGTTCGAATCCTTCCCTGCCCACAGAATAAGTAAAAAATGCGGGAGTAGCTCAGTTGGTAGAGCATCAGCCTTCCAAGCTGAGGGTCGCGGGTTCGAGCCTCGTCTCCCGCTCAACTTATTTGGATAAAAAGTTATTTGTAATTGCGGGAGTAGCTCAGCTGGTAGAGCATCAGCTTCCCAAGCTGAGGGTCGCGGGTTCGAACCCCGTTTCCCGCTCTGCTCCGCTGATGTAGCTCAGTTGGTAGAGCACTTCCTTGGTAAGGAAGAGGTCACCGGTTCAATCCCGGTCATCAGCTCAGAAATTACGGGTGTAGCTCAATTGGCAGAGCGGCGGTCTCCAAAACCGTAGGCTGAGGGTTCAAGTCCTTCCACCCGTGCTATTATTGTTAAGGATTGTTTTATGATTGAAAAAATAAAAACCTTTTTCGGTGATGTTGCAAAAGAAATGAAAAAAGTTTCGTGGCCCACCAAAGAACAACTCAGGGAATCTTCGGTTGTTGTTGTGGTTGCAACTCTCATATTCACTGTTTTTACTTATCTTATTGACTGGTTAGTCGCAAAAGCAATCGGGTTTATTTTTTAATTATCCATCACTTTTATCCTGCTATGAACGAAGAACAAAATATCGAGTCTAATTTAATTGAAGATAACAAAGAGGTTATTTCAAAAACAAGTGATGAAAATCCTGAAGAAAAACCCGGTTTCAAATGGTATGCACTCAGAACATATACTGGTCACGAACAAAAAGTAAAACTTTCGATTGAAGCTGAAGTTAAAAGATTGAAATTACAAGATAAGATAGGGGAAATAATTATTCCTCAGGAAACTGTCTTCGAGGTCAGAGGTGGTAAAAGAAGAACAAAAGTAAAAAACTTTCTCCCTGGTTATATTGTAATAAACATGGTTATGGACAAGAAAAACCATGAGTTGATTAGCAATATGCCCTCGGTTGTTAGTTTTGTTGGAACAAAAAAGGAACCAACGCCACTTCAAAAGCACGAAGTTGATAGAATCATCGGAAGAGTGGAAGAAAGAAAGAGTATCGAAACAATAGAGACAGCATTCCAGATTGGCGATCCCGTTAAGGTTATTGACGGACCTTTTAACACATTCAATGGAACAATCAAAGAAGTCAATTATGAAAAGCAAAAAGTAAAAGTAGAAGTTGGTATCCTTGGAAGAAAAACACCTGTGGAATTGGATTTTAGACAAATTGAATTGGAAAATCATTAATTTATTAAAATAAAAAGATAACAAATCTGTCAAAGAATTTTCAAGTTTTTAAAAAAGAGAAAAACAATGGCAAAAAAAGTAATGGGTTCGTTTAAGTTGCAGTTGAATGCGGGTGAAGCTACAATGGCACCACCTGTTGGGCCTGCTTTTGGTCAACGTGGCTTGAACGGCATGGAATTCGTCAAACAATTTAATGCAAGAACAGCAAAACAAAAAGGAACAATACTCCCTGCTGTAATAACCTTCTATTCTGATAAATCTTTTACATTTGTAGTTAAATCCCCACCAGCAGCTGTATTATTGGCTCAGGCAGCCGGTTTGAAAAAAGGTTCATCCGAACCCAACAAAAACAAAGTTGGTAAAATTACAAGAAGTCAGGCTGAGGAGATTGCTAAAATCAAAATGGAAGATTTGAACTGCGATACTCTGGACAGTGCGGTAAATATGATAAAAGGTTCTGCC
>CALHRB010000005.1 GCA_938038165.1 Candidatus Kapaibacterium sp.
GTTATGTTTTTCCCTGATTTCGAAGCTCTTCTCGGAAATTCAGTTTATGCAGTCTTATTCAATGAAAATTTACTCCCTCGCGACAACAGTAAATTTAAGCCTATTCAGTTTACTAAACAGTCATTTGTGTTAGCAAATTCATTTAGCACAAAAGCACAGATCTCCCAAATACTATTCAATTCTACAGTGCTCGAGGGAATTGGTGCTTCGGGAATTTATTTACAATTAGCAAAAGAAAATGTTTTTAACAAAGCTTCTCAAACTATTTTAAATGTAAAAAAAGCTTTCTACAGTTCGCTTTTAACAAAAGAAATGGCTGAAATTATGAAAGCAAGCCTTCAAAATGCTCAGAACAATCTTAACAACATAAAAGCCTTTAAAAAGCAAGGTATTATATCAGAGTATGACTCATTACAAGTAGAAGTAATGGTTGAGAACCTCAAACCTGTCGTTCTTCAACTCGATAATGCTTATAAGACCAGCCTTGATGCCTTAAAAATTGCTATAGGTATTGACCCAAAAACTGAAATTTCGATTACAGGATCAATTGAATATAATCAGCAGAACATTTTCGACATCGAGGATCTTATTCAAAGAGCTTTTAAAAATAACCTTTCTTTGAAAACCCTGGAATTGAAAAAAAAGGTAGATGAAGCTTTTGTTAATGTTGAACGTTCGAATTTTTATCCTTCTCTTTACGCTTTCGGCAGCTTTGAATTTGCAGGATCTTCGGATAAATTAAACTTCGAAACCTACAATTCATCTGTAGTGGGTATTGGCTTATCAATTAATTTATTCCAAGGTAACAGAACAAATCGGAGGGTTGAACAATCAAAGGTTACTGTTAGTCAGACTGAAATGACAATAAATTCAGTAAAAGACTTTTTATCTTTTCAGTTAAGAACAATTTATAATGACTTAAGCCGCATTCAAACATCTATTGAGTCTCAAAAAAGCAATGTTTCACTTGCTGAAAAAGCCTATCAGATTGCTTTAGTCAGATACAAAGAAGGAACTGGCACTCAGCTCGAAATTCAGAACTCAGAATTAGCTTTGCGACAAGCCAGAACTAATTTACTTCAATCACTCTATGACTACAATATAGCAATTTTTGAGATTGATAATTTAATTGGTAACATAAATAATTCTTACTTGAACAATTTTGAAACGAAATGGAAAAGTTATTAAAAATATTTAAAGGTGTCAAAATGCAAATTATCATCAATTCAAAATCCAATTTCATCAGGGTAATCTTTTTTATATTATTTGTTTATCTCGCCTGTTCATGCACTAAAGAAAAGAAAGATCCTCCAAAAAGTATGGAGCAATTAAGAAAAGAACAAGGAGTACCTGTTGTTGTCAAGACAATCGACTACACAAATTTTGAAAAAGAATTAACTTTTATATGCAGATTATCAGGCATTCAGGAAGCAACCGTTTCTTCTATGATGGGTGATAATGTTTTAAAAGTGAGAGCTAAACTCGGTGATAATGTTAAACAGGGTCAGGTTGTTATGGAATTTCCAACATCAAACCCAACGGTTCAATTTACTCAAGCAAAAGTTGCTCTGGAAAATGCAGAAAAAATGTACAAAAGAATGAAAGAATTAGTTCAAGCCGGTGAAACTTCACAGCTTAATTATGATAACGTAGAAACTCAGTACCTTGTAGCAAAAAGAAATTGGGAAGCAGTAAGGCAGATGGTTTACGTGGAATCACCAATATCCGGAAAAATAATTAATTTAGCTGTAAAAGAGGGAGAACGCGTTGATTTTGGTAAACCTCTGTTTACAGTTGCTCAAATTAACAAAATGAAAGCTAAATTCTGGGTTTCAGAATCTGAAATAGGTTACTTAAAGCTCGGCATGCCCGCCTCAATTTCAATTGGAGGAATAGAATTTACTGGTAAAATCACAGAGCTTGGCCTTGCTATAGACAAAAATACAAGAGCTTTTGGGGTCGAAGTTCAATTTGACAATTCTAAAGGCTTGTTAAAAAGCGGAATGACAACCGAATTAAAAGTCAGAATTTATAATAATCCCAAAGCTATTGTTGTACCTATCAACCTCGTTCAAAGGTCAAACGGGAATGCATTCGTTTATGTAGTAGAAAACAACAAAGCTGTTCAGAGAGAAGTAAAATTAGGTCAACAATCGGATGTCGATTACGAAATTCTTGCTGGTTTGAATGCTGGCGAACAGCTTGTTATTGAAGGACAGGGACTTTTGCAGGACGGTGTCAAAGTTGCAGTTAAATAGGAGAAGAATATGAACATAGCAAAAATATCAGTAACCAGACCAGTTATGATCACGATGATCATCTCAGTGTTTTTAATATTTGGTTTGATAAGTTATTTTACTCTTAATTTAAACCTATTTCCAGATGTTGAAATACCTTACGTTACAATTTCTACCATCTATCCTGGTGCAGGTCCTAAAGAAATTGAAACTCTGATCAGTAAAAGGATTGAAGAGGTAGTATCTACAATTTCACAAATTGACAGGGTTGAATCCTATTCTATGGATGGAATGTCCTTAGTAATGCTACAATTCAAGATCGGAAAGGATGTTAATTTAGCCAATCAAGAAGTAAAGGATAAGGTTGATCAAATTTTGCATCTCCTCCCAAAAGAT
Source organism: Candidatus Kapaibacterium sp. (assembly GCA_938038165.1). Classification (GTDB taxonomy): domain Bacteria; phylum Bacteroidota; class Ignavibacteria; order Kapaibacteriales; family UBA2268; genus CALHRB01. The sequence continues at coordinate 2,634 of CALHRB010000005.1, forward strand.
GCAAAAAGACCGATCATCCAAAAAGTTGATTTCAAGGCTTTCCCCGTTGTTAATCTTGTACTTAGCGGGCCATTGTCCCCTATCGACTTGTACGAAATAGCAGACAGAAGATTAAAATACCGATTCTCTCAAATAGAAGGAGTTGGAAAGGTTGATATTGCAGGCGGTCAGGAAAGGACTATCAAAATTATTTTCGATAACAAAACAGCTTTCGAAAACTCTGTTTCTTTGCCTCAAATTTTGCAGGTTTTACAGGCGCATAATATGGACATTCCCGGGGGCTATTTTCAGATTAAAGATCAGGAATTTACTGTAAGAATGAAGGGTGAATTCCAAGATATTGAATCAATCAGAGAATTAGAAATTCCAACTTTTTTCGGACCAAAAAAATTAAGACAAATTGCTACTGTAAGCGATACCGGAAAAGATATTAGAAGACTATCAATCTATCATAATTTCACTCAAAACTACAGGAATGAAAATGCTGTTCTATTTGGTATAATCAAATCAGCCGATGGAAATGTTGTCAATGTTGCCAATTCTATCAGGGAATCTCTACCCGAAATTGAAAGCACTCTTCCTCAAGGATGTAAACTTGAAATTGTTAAAGATGCCTCTGATTTTGTAAAAAGCACAGTTAACGATACTCTCAGCAATGTTATTCTTGGCATTTTAATCACTTCACTAATATTGTTTATATTC
>CALHRB010000006.1 GCA_938038165.1 Candidatus Kapaibacterium sp.
AAATGTATTTTATCTTTCGACAAATGCCCAGGCTTGCAACGTAACAGCGACTTTCAGAGCTTATAAAAAGGGAGCATTTTTCGCAAATCCATGCTTTACACAAATTCATCCTACATGCATCCCGGTTAGCGGGGATCATCAATCTAAACTGACATTAATGTCCGAATCCCTCAGAAACGACGGTCGAATATGGGTGCCAAAAAATCCCGGCGACAAAAGACATCCTAACGAAATACCCGAAGAAGAGCGTGATTACTACCTTGAAAGAAAATATCCAAGCTATGGAAATCTTTCTCCAAGAGATATTTCATCAAGAGCTGCCAAAGAAGTCTGCGACGAAGGCCGTGGCGTTTCTGCAACTGGATATGGTGTTTATCTTGATTTCCGTGACGCTATAAAACGTCTCGGCAAAAAAGTCATACAGGAAAAATATGGTAACTTATTCGAAATGTATGAACGCATAACAGGAGATGACCCTTATGAAGTGCCAATGAAAATTTATCCTGCTTCTCATTATACTATGGGAGGTCTTTGGGTTGATTATAATTTGATGAGCAATATTCCCGGTTTGCATGTCATAGGTGAAGCTAACTTCTCCGATCACGGAGCCAATAGATTGGGTGCCAGCGCCCTGATGCAGGGACTTGCTGATGGTTACTTCATTTTACCTTATACCATAGGACACTTTTTAGCTTCGAATAAACTCGAAAAAGTTTCTACCGACAACCCTGAATTTAAACAAGCTGAAAAAGACTCTTATGACAGAATCCAAAAATTATTAGCTGTCAAAGGAAATCGAACACCTACTCAGTTCCATAAAGCTCTTGGAAAAATTATGTGGGAATACTGCGGTATGGCTCGTTCCGAAGAAGGCTTGAAAAAAGCAATAGAGGAAGTACCTAAACTCAGAGAAGAATTCTGGCATGATGTTAAATTAGTTGGTAATAACGAAGATTTAAATATTGTCATAGAAAAAGCCTTAAGAGTTGCTGACTTCCTTGAATTTGCTGAAGTTATGCTTTGGGACGCTTTGGAACGCGATGAATCCTGCGGTGCCCATTTTAGAGTTGAACACCAATTCCCTGATGGTGAAGCCAAACGTAATGATGAAAACTTCTGCCACGTTGCCGCCTGGGAATATCAAGGTAATGCCAAGCCAATCAGGCATATTGAACCTTTAGTTTTCGAAAATGTAAAATTAGCTGTAAGGAGTTATAAATAATGAAATTAACACTTCATATTTGGAGACAAAAAAATAGAGAATCCAAAGGGAGTTTCGAAAAGCATATTTTGGACAATGTTAGCGAAGATATGTCTTTCCTCGAAATGCTCGATGTTTTAAATGAAAAATTGCTTTTGGAAAACAAAGAACCTGTTGCTTTCGAACATGACTGCAGAGAAGGCATCTGCGGCTCTTGCGGAATGACAATTAATGGTTATCCGCACGGTCCTGAAAAAGCCACAACAACTTGTCAACTTCATATGAGAAAGTTTAAGGATGGCGATACAATTTATATTGAACCCTTCAGGTCTAATGCTTTTCCCATCATAAAGGATTTAGTGGTTGACCGCTCCGCATTCGACAGAATAATTCAGGCAGGTGGTTTTATTAGCGTTAATACCGGTCAGGCTATTGATGCTAACGCCATCCCAATTCCAAAGAAGAATGCAGATGTAGCAATGGATGCCGCTGCTTGTATTGGTTGTGGTGCTTGTGTGGCCGCTTGTCCAAATGGTGCTGCCATGCTTTTTGTCTCTGCTAAAATCGGACAATTCGCAATGTTACCTCAGGGTCAAGCTGAAAGAAAAAGAAGGGCATTAGCTATGGTAAATCAAATGGATGCCGAAGGTTTTGGTAGTTGCACAAATTTCTATGAATGCGAAGCAGCCTGTCCCAAGCAAATTTCCGTTAGATTTATTGCTCTTATGAACAGAGATTATCTGAAAGCTTCTTTGTCAGATGAAAATGTCGCATAAATTTTTGTAACTTTTTTTTAAATATTTTGTTAATTTGCTCATATTATTTTTTTATTATGGGTAGTTTATGAAAAATCTAAAATTTATTCTATCTTCGATTGCCATAGCAATTCTTTTGTGGGGTTGTAGTAGTTCATCAGAGCCATCCAAACCTGATTACAGTAGGTATTTACCTAATAAAGTCGGATCTTATTGGGTTTATGAATGGTATAGTGTTGACGAAAAAGGAGTCAAAGATATTGAAAGTATGACTATTGATTCCATGTTCGTCGTAGGTCCGGCAACAAAAAGCGGAAAGAACTGCACCGAATACAAAACAAATACAGATGGTGACGAATCCTCATCATATATGTATGTTGAGGGCTCAAAGTTATATTCCTATGCAACTGCCCTATCAACCGATCTTCTTCCTCTTCCTGTTGATCAATGGTTTGTAATGGCAGATTTTGAAGGAACAACTTGGGTTATTTTAAAAGATACTACTATTTCAGGTCTTGAAGTTCCAGACTTTCCGGGAGTTAAAATTGATGTTACATTAGGTGTTACTGGAGCAAAAGGTGGAACCAAATCTATACCTATTGGCTCACAAACATTTACAGCTCAAGAATTCACAATGAATTTAAAAATTGTCGGAAAAATAGCAGGCTTAGAAATTGTGAATTTTACTAAAGTAATTAAGAATTATTTTGTTCAGGACATTGGTTTAATTCAAGCCTCCTCTGATGCTAATAAAATCAGCATTCTCCAAAGTGAAATGACTATTCCTGGTTATCTGCAGACATTAATAAAATACAATATTGTTAAATAAATTTTTTCAAATAGAAAATGCCGATTACCCATTCAGGTAAGCGGCATTTTCATATTTAACCATTTCTAAGCTGTTTGTTATTTTAGCAAAACCTATGCCAAAATTTTAATTTTTCTTTCAGTTACAATTTTATCCCGACGAAAGTCATAAAAAATTGGATTGAATTAATATACTTTATGCCATAGTTTAATTTACCAATCTTAGCAAGTTTTCTCTCTGCTCTTCTCTGTATCTGAGATTATTAATTCCTGATTAAGACTGAAACATCTGATATTTACCTTTTTCTTGAGGAGGTTCTTCTAATTGAAAGAATAAAATCAAGAGATGCTGGATTTTATGACTCCACCGGCAACTAAATCGTTACCTTCATAAACAACAACGCTTTGTCCAGGGGTTATTGATTTTTTTGGATTGATAAATTTAATAAGCAGATTTCCATTGTCATCAAGTTCGCAATATCCATCTGATCCTTTGTCCCGATAACGAATTTTGATATTGAAAATTCTGTCGCTGTCGAGTTTGGAATATTTCATCAGGTTTATGTTTTCTGCAATTAATCCATTACTGAAAATATCCTCCTCAGTTGCTACTTCAATTACGTTTGATTCTGGAATAATTTTCTTAACAAACAAAGGTTTATGATAGCTGATGCCCAAACCTTTTCGTTGTCCGATCGTATAAAAAGGATAACCTTTATGCTTTCCAATAACTATGCCATCAAAAATAATATCGCCACCATCAAATTTTGACTGAATTGCTGGAACCGATTTGATCAAAAAATCCTGATAGTCGTTATTTGTGACAAAACATATTTCTTGTGAATCAAGCTTGTTAAATACTTTTATCTGTGACTCAGCGGCAATCTTCCTTACTTCTGGTTTAGTTAATTTACCAAGGGGAAAAATTGTTCTCGAGAGTTGCTCCTGAGTCAGTCCCCAAAGAAAATAAGACTGGTCTTTGAGCGGGTCTTTTCCTTTTGTAATAAAATACCTACCAGATTCTTCATTATATGAAATATCAGCATAATGACCTGTTGAATAGTAGTAACAACCTAATGAATCGGCTTTCTTGAGCACTTCGCCCCATTTGATTAATGGATTGCACATAGTGCATGGGTTTGGTGTCCTTCCATCAAGATATTCTTTGATAAAATTGTTAATGATTTTGTCTTTGAAAATTTCTGACAAATCCATCAGTTTGTGTTTAATCTCGAGATGCTCGCAGACGTCTGCTGCGTCAATGACTGCAGAATAGCCACAACAACCTGACTCTTTACTATCGGCTTTACAATCATCACCTTGTTTGATAGATGTAATTGTTAAGCCAAAAACTTCGTAGCCTTGTTGTTTCATCAATAGTGCAGCAACCGAGGAATCAACTCCGCCGGACATGCCCACCATAACTTTATTTCTATCAAGCATAAATATCAGACTGATCGATGAACCCGAGTCTTGACTAAATTTCTTGAATTTTATTTTAGATTTGGACTAAGATAATTTTATTGATAAATTTACCCTCTTAGAGATTTTAGTTGCCTGAATAACTCAATTTCGGAAGCAGTAAGTTTTTCTGGCAGTTTTATTTGTACAGTAACGAATAAATTTCCCCTCTCATCAGGATTAGAATACTTAGGCATACCCTGATTTTTAAGTAATAATTGTTTGCCTGGCTGAGTTTCAGGGTTGATTTTAATTTTAATTTTACTGCCAAATACGTCAATCTGACTGGTACCACCAAGTATTGCTTTGTATAGATCAATCACAACTGTTGTGTATAAATCGTCCCCACGTCTTTCAAAGACGGGATGAGGATGAATAGAAATTGTTATTAATAAATCGCCGTTTGGTCCACCCCTTTTTCCCGGAAATCCTTTACCTGTAACCTTTAATAGTTGTCCGTCAGCTATCCCGGGTTTTATTTTCAAGGCAATTTTTTGATTGTTAATATCTAATGTTTTAGTAGTGCCGTGGAAGGCTTCTTCGAGGGATATAGCAAGTGTAGTATTTATGTCTTGACCTTTTTTAGCAAAAATTTCAGATGTTTTTTGGGAAAAACCGCCTCCAAAAATCTTTTCAAAAAATTCTGAGACTCCCCCGCCCGAATCAAACATATCAGAAAAGCCACTACCAAACCCTTTGCCTGTCTGTCTTTGTCTTGCACTTTGTTGAAACCAGTCAGACCAATCAAAATCAGAAGGATTACCACCAGTTTGCCTAAATCTATTCCATGAAGAGCCGAGATTATCATATTTTTTTCTTTTTTCTGGATCGCTAAGCACTTCATATGCTTCGCTTATTTCTTTGAATTTATTTTCAGCTTCCTTATTTCCGGGATTTTTGTCAGGGTGATACTTTTGAGCAAGTTTCCTGTAAGCTTTCTTTATTTCATCAGTTGATGAGGTCTTTTCAACACCTAATATTTTATAGTAATCTTTGAATTCCATTTTTTATCTAAATAATTTTATAAATACCTATGTATCATGCCAACTTGCAACGAAAATTTGGGGACGTATTCCAAAGGCTCCCGTCCGAAACAAATACCCATTGATTCATAAAGAGCAATTTCATTAGGATCTACATATCTTTGTATGATAGCATCTCCAACAGGCATATAAGTTATTTCTTCATGCTCAACGCCAACAACAGTAACTCCCGAAATGCCATTTTTTAGCAACAGAACGGCAGCTGCGCCAGCTTGTTTTCCAAAAGCCACATCGTAAGCGCTTGTTTCCCCTGCTCTAACAAGATGTCCAAGCGAAATTTCTCTTATTTCAGGATGGGTATAAATACCTTCCACATATATACCTTGTTCTTTAAGAAATTTTTCCCAATCCGGATCCTGATACATAAAACTTTCAAGATTTTTTCTAACGTAAGAGGCGCCGCCTGAAAGTTTAACATGACCAAAAGAATCTGTGCCTTGATTTTGGGCAGCGAAGTATTTTCCTTCCTTATCCTTGATGCCCTCTGCCACTATAATGATATAAACAGATCCTTTTACGTCACTGTGTTTTAATCGGTGCATATATGTTTTTTTGAAATGATTATAAACAACCTCATAATCAACAGGAATTTCAGGAATTAAAATACAATCCGCATCAGCGCCAATTCCACCTCTGAAAGCTGTATGACCAGCATATCTGCCAAAAACTTCTATAATTAGGGCTCGATTGTGAGTTAAACCAGTGGTTCTCAATTCCTGAGTAAATCTTGATATTCTGTTAATAGTTGAATCGCCTCCTACTGAGTAGGTTTGTAAATCTAAATCCATCGTTTTTGGAACGTGAACGCAGCTTAACCCCTGATTGGTTAAATCAACAACTACTGAACCAGTATCATCTCCACC
>CALHRB010000007.1 GCA_938038165.1 Candidatus Kapaibacterium sp.
TCAATTTCGCTAATTGAAGAATATAATACAAAAAAATTTTCTTTCGGAGAATTGAACTATTTCTACGAATCATTTTATCAAAATTTTACCCATTTGCAATCACTGAACGAAGAGATTTATAATCTTTATGTTAATTATCAGCAACTGAGAGCCATTCCCGAGTTTTTAGCCCTGAAAAATGAGACTGAAGATCCCAAAATAAAGGAATTTATTGAAAAAAATATTGATAAAAAAGGTCATCAAAGAATTCTACTTAATTACTTTGAAGTGGCAACCGAATCGTTGATAATGGATTTACTTACTTTGTTCTTTCTGAGCTCAGAGAACAAAGAACTTAAAGATATCCAAATTGGTGGTGAAAAAAAGACACTGACTTTAATTTTTGACAATTATGATCGTGTTGCCGGAACGATCAACCACTGGATTTTTGATTATCTAATTGATTATTTTTTGAACAAAAAATTTTCTGATTTCATATCTTACACAATTAATTTCGAAAATTCTGATATCAGGGTTAGTGATTTACTTGATATAAATTTAATAATTTCAGGTAGATTTGTTACATCTGAATTTATCGAAAACTTAAAACCAGATTTTAAGTCTTGTATTGAATTTGTTGAACTAAGCAAATTCGACGAAAAAAGCCTAAAAACATTTATTGAGAGAGAGTTTGAAGAGCTTCAATCGAAATGTGACGAAATTTTTGAATATTCAAAAGGATTCCCTTCCATTGTTTTTTTTATTGTAAATCATTATTCGAGGTTCAAAAGAATACCAGATAGAAACGAAATTCTGAATCATACCATAAATCAGATTTTTTTATATACTCCCGAGACTTTCAAGAAGTGGGTCGTATTAGCTTCATTCGTTGAAAAATTTGAAAAGATTTATTTCCGATGTTTTGAGGACACCAAAGATGAAGTTGATACCTGTTTTGATTATCTTTATCACTTAACAGAATTCTTTATATGGAACAAAGAACAAATCGTATATGAAACAGACCCTTTAATAGCTGGCTTCTTAAGAGATTATATTAAATATAACTTTCCACAATTATATGAGAATTATCAATCAATTTCTTATATTTATTCAAATTGTTTTGAAATAATTCAACCATATTCTTACGACGACATCAAAATTTTAAGAAGTCTTGCTTATTTGAATCAATTTGAACTAGAATTTACATTGAAAGAAATATATCAAGATGATTATGAGAAAGTTCTGAAGTTTGTCAAAAAAAATAATGATTTATTTACTAAAAATAATCACATTTTTTGTTTAAAACAAGAAATAAAACATAAATTAGATGAACTGAACAAGTTAATTGATGGTGATAATTATAAATTTAAATCAGCAACAATAGAAAACATAAGAAAAAAATTAATTACTAAAGTCTTCGAAGAAAAACGTGAAAAAACGAACTTGATTAGCTCTTTGGAAACTGATATTAAAATAATAGAGGATTGCCTATCATCGGATAAAACAAATTACGAAAACACACAAAAGAATTTTATTGATAAAGAAAACGAGTTGATTGAACTTAGAAAACAGCTCAATGTTTTTACGACAAATCGTTACTACACTAATTCAGGATTAAATTTCTTTTTTGCCATTATTATAACCTTGCTGTCATATTTTTTTCCCGAGATTTTTGGTTCATCCGAAAACCACAGTTCAATTTTCATGGTGCAATTGATCCTTTATTTTATTGTGATTGTTTTTGGTGTGCTTAGTCTTTATAATCTGTATCAAGGGCTTAAATTAGCTACCAAGAACAAGCAGAAATTCGATATTAACTCTAAACTTTTAAATGCCGAGCAAGAACGGGCAAACTTGCAGGAACAAATGACCAGGCTAAAAGAAAATCAAGAACTGAATAAAAATTTAGTAGCCGAAAAGAAAGAGCGATTAGAGCTTTTAAAAAAAAGACTGCTTGATATTAATAAATTTTTGAGTACCGAAAAATCAAATTAAGTTTTTAAATTTTACATTTCAAACGTTAAACCATCATAAGCTAAGAATATATTTGGTGGCAGGTTTGATTGGCATTCATCATACTTGATTTGATGAGCAATATGGGTTAAATAGGTTTTTTTAGATCCTATCAATTTTGCGGCTTCGATGCTTTCCTCCAAATTAAAATGAGTAGTATGTTTAGTATAGCGAAGAGCATCGAGAACAAGAATATCAAGGTTCCGCAATTTTGAAATGGATTCCGGAGGAACATAATTGGTATCGGTGCAGTAAGCGAAATTATTGATTCTGAAGCCCAAAACTTCGAGCTTTCCGTGCAATAGTTTTATTGGCTCGAACAGAATATCACCAATCTGGAATTTTTCCGAATTAATCAGATTAATATCAACAAGGGGAATGCCTCCTCCCAGTTGTTCAATTTCTTCAAAAGCATAGAAAAAAGTTCTTTTTAGCTTTGCTAACGTTATATCAGTCAAATAGATAGGTACAGATTTTTTTGAAGTATAATTGAACGCCCTAATGTCATCAAATCCGCCAATATGATCAAAATGATGATGAGTAAATATCACCGCATCCAACTTCCTAACATTATATTTCAGCATCTGTTGGCGAAAGTCAGGAGATGTATCAATAATGACAGTTGATTTTTCGGACTCAACCAGTAAAGAGGTTCTTAATCTTTTATCTCTTATGTCATCTGATGTACAAGTGGAACAGTTGCAACTGATAGTCGGAACACCAGAAGAAGTTCCTGTGCCTAATAGAGTAAATTTCATTTACTTGCAAAATCAAATATGTTTTTCTGCATGATAAGAACTTCTGACAAGTGGTCCTGATTCAACGTGAGCAAATCCCATTTCAAGACCAATTCTTTTATATTCTGCAAACTCATCTGGGTGAACATATCTATCAACGGGCAAATGATCTTTGGTTGGCTGAAGGTATTGTCCTATGGTCATTATATCAATGTCAATTGCTCTTAAATCTTTCATAACATCAATAACTTCATCGAATTTTTCTCCAATTCCTACCATAATACCAGTTTTTGTCTTGAATCCTTTGAGCTTGGAATATTCTAAAACTTTTAACGACCTGTCGTATTTTGCTTGAGGTCTGACTCTGAGATATAGTCTTGGAACTGTTTCTATGTTGTGGTTCAAAATATCGGGTCTTGCGTCAAGAACTCTTTGCAAGCATTCAAGATCGCCCTTGAAATCAGGTATCAAAACCTCAATTGTAGTTTCCGGGTTTAATTCCCTGACTTTAATTATTGTTTGAGCCCAGATATAAGAGCCTTGATCAGGCAATTCATCGCGATTAACAGAGGTAATTACAGCATGCCTGACGCCCATTTGCTTAACAGACACTGCAACATTGAGTGGTTCATGGGGGTCATAGTCACCCGGACGCCCGGTTTTTATAGCACAGAACCCACAGGAACGTGTACATGTATCTCCGAGAATAAGGAAAGTTGCAGTTCCGCTGTGCCAGCATTCTCCGATATTTGGACAGTGGGCTTCCTCACAAACAGTGTGAAGAGATTTGGACCTCATCATACTTTTAATTTTTGTGTAATTTTCGCCGGCAGGGGCTTTAACTTTTAACCAGTGTGGTCTGCTAACAGATTTCTCGGAACTTTTGCCTTCATTATTATGAATAGGGTATTCGACTTTATGCATAAAAACTCAAAATTCTTTTAAAATATATTTTATCCAAGATAAGCCCGAAGAGCTTTGGAGCGAGAAGCATGACGAAGCCTTCTTATGGCTTTTTCCTTAATCTGCCTGACTCTTTCCCGAGTTAAATTGAATTTTTCTCCGATTTCTTCAAGTGTGAGGCAGGTACCATCCAGACCAAAATATAGTTTGATAACTTCTGATTCTCTTTGAGACAGAGTTGTTAAAACTTGTTGAACCTCAACTCTTAAGGACTCTCTAATAAGCTCGGCATCGGGTGGTGGTTGTTGTTCATTAGGTAGTATATCAAGCAATCTGTTGTCCTCGCCTTGAACGAAGGGAGCATCAACAGAAAGATGCCTGCCAGAGATTTTTATGGTTTCGGCGATTTCGGGAACAGACATTTCGAGCTGTTCAGCCAATTCAGCAGCAGTGGGTTCTCTCTCGAATTTTTGCTCGAGTTCGCTGAACTTTTTGCCGATTTTGTTTAATGCACCCACTCGATTTAGCGGCAGTCTAACTATTCTGGACTGTTCAGCAAGAGCTTGCAAAATAGATTGGCGAATCCACCAAACTGCATAAGAAATAAATTTAAATCCACGGGTTTCATCAAATCTTTTAGCAGCTTTAATCAAACCCAGATTGCCTTCGTTAATTAAGTCACCAAGAGATAAACCTTGATTCTGATATTGTTTCGCAACAGAAACTACAAATCTTAAATTTGCTTTTACAAGACGTTCAAGAGCTTTTGTACCTTCGAAGCCACCTTTTTTTATGACTTTTGCTAATTCAATTTCATCATCGGATTCAAGCAATTCTACTCGCCCGATTTCCTGAAGATATTTGTCCAGTGATTGACTTTCACGATTTGTGTATTGTTTCGTTATCCTCATACACAATTCCAAATGTTAATAAATACTTAAAAAAACTTTAAATTCAACGTTCGTTTTATTTTTTTATTGTCATAGAGTTCTCGTCAATAACAGAGAAATCATTCAAGAAAAGATTATACTTTGTTAGTTTTGAGTATAGTTTTTGATGTTGAGAATTTTGTTATAATTCTTTTTTTCTAATAAATTTATTGAGATTTTTAAAAAAATATCATCATTTAATTTTTCACGGAAAATTTTTTCTTCCGGAACAAATCTTGAAAGTAGCTCTTTTGAAAGAATTTTAATCAATTCAGCAGAATTCTCGGTAATAATATCCTTCCTGTCTTTTTTGATTTTATTTGTTATAGCCAATAGATCTTTTTTCAACTTTTTATTGATGTTTTCTTTTGAGGCAATTAAAGATAAAGAGTCTAACTTTGTTTCGAACTCGGACTGAAAATTATAATTGATCGAACTTAAGTAATCTCTGAATGATTTTAGCAATTTATCATGAGAAATATCAGGCATATTTTTATAATTGGATGAAAGTATGTTGGTAAATTTGAAAATTATATTTTTTCTAATTAAATCTGAAATAAACAGATTAGGTTCTTGAGCATTTATTATACTATCAGGAATGATCCCGTTTGACTCGAGCACAGGTCTGCCGTTTTTTGTGAAATAAACAGAATCGTAATGAAGGTTTAAACCTTTGTTGTTGCCTCTTTCAAAGCTCATTTTTTGAATGCAACGACCTGATGGAATATAGTATTTGGAAGTTGTTATTTTCAAAGCGGTATTATAGGGCATATTAAAAACCGATTGAACCAATCCTTTACCGAAAGACCTTTGACCGATCACGATGCCTCTATCCAGGTCTTGAATAGCACCAGCAACAATTTCGCTGGCACTTGCACTACCTTCGTTTATTATCACCGCCACAGGTATAACTGTATCAACAGGTTGAATAATTGTTTTGTATGTTTTTAGTTCTGATTCATTCCTGCCCCGAGTGGAAACAATGACATTATTTTGGGGGATGAAAATTTCGCAGGTACTGATTGCTGCTTCTAATAATCCTCCCGGGTTGTCCCTTAAATCAAGGATTAATGCTTTCAAATTCTTGTTTTGCTTTAATTCATAAAGGGCAGTCCTGATTTCCTGATCTGTGAATCTTGAAAATCTATCTACTTTTATATATCCAATGCTGTCAGAGATAATAGTTGAAATCGAAACGTTTTTAACTTTTATTTCCTGACGTTCAATTCTAAATTGCAAAGTATCCTTGAGTCCATCACGAAGAACCTTTAAATCGAGATAAGTCCCGGGTTTTCCTTTTGTATATTTTCTGAATACATCTGATGTTTGGTTCAGTACAGTGGCAGTGTCAGCCATATAAATTCTGTCGCCTATTCTAAGTCCCGCTTTTTGACCGGAATAACCTTCCCTGACGCCGGTTACTGTTAGCATGCTGTCTATAAAACTTATTGTAATCCCGATACCAACGTAAGAACCGTCAGTTATAATATCAATGTCGTCAGTTTCGGATTCTGTATAGAATGAAGTGTAGGGATCGAGTCCTTCGAGCATTCCCTGGATGCCGTATTGCATTAGTAATTCAGGATCAAGCTCCATTACATAATTTTCAGAGAGTTTCCGATATACTTCCCCGAAAATTTCGAATGATTTGTTTAGTTTCAGGTAATAATCGTCGCTTAACTTAGCATCTAAAATAATTGAATGTGCGATGAATAGTAGAATTATATATGTTAATCTTTTCATAATTTAATTTTTTATTATCCAAAATGATCCAGGTTCACTATCCGGATATTCAGCTAA
>CALHRB010000008.1 GCA_938038165.1 Candidatus Kapaibacterium sp.
GCGGCTTTGGTTATAACAGTACCCGGTCCAAAAATTTCTTTAGCACCGTTTTGATATAAGAAATCGTAGTCCTGTTGGGGGATAACACCGCCGACAACAATCATAATATCTTCCCTGCCATATTTTTTTAGCTCCTCCCAAAGCTGAGGGATAAGTGTCTTATGTCCGGCAGCAAGAGAGCTGACCCCAATGATGTGAACATCGTTTTCAACGGCAGCTCGGGCTGTCTCCTCTGGTGTTTGAAATAAAGGTCCGATATCAACATCGAAACCCATATCAGCAAAAGCTGTTGCGATTACCTTTGCACCCCGATCGTGTCCGTCTTGTCCCATTTTTGCAACATAGATTCTTGGGCGACGACCGTCCAGTTTTTCAAATTCATCACCAAGTTCAATAATTTTTTGAATTTGATCTTTTTGAGAAAACTCAGATGAATAAACCCCCGATATAGCTTTTATTACAGCCTTGTGCCTTCCGAATACTTTTTCAAGAGCGAAAGAAATTTCTCCGAGAGTGGCTCTTTCCCTTGCCGCATTGACAGAGAGTTCGAGCAGATTACCTTTCCACTTTGATGCGGCTTCTGTTAAAGAATCAAGCATTTTTTGGACTGCCGCTTCATCCCTCGATGCTCTAAGTTCCTGTAATCTTTTTATTTGTTGCTCACGAACAGCTCTGTTGTCAACTTCAAGAATTTCAATTGTTTGTTCGCTATCAGGTTTAAACTTGTTAACACCAACAATTACTTCCTTTCCGGAGTCAATTCTTGCCTGTCTTTTTGCGGCTGCTTCCTCTATTCTCATTTTTGGAATACCTGTCTCGATTGCTTTTGCCATACCTCCTAATGATTCGATTTCCTGAATGTGAGCCCAGGCCTTTTCCATTAGTTCATTTGTGAGCTTCTCAACATAGTAAGATCCCGCCCAAGGATCAATAACCTTGCAGATACCGGTTTCCTCCTGCAAAAACAACTGGGTATTCCTCGCAATTCTTGCAGAAAAATCTGTTGGCAATGCAATTGCCTCGTCCAATGAATTAGTATGAAGCGATTGAGTATGACCCATTGCAGCAGCCATAGCTTCAATGCAAGTTCTGATGACATTATTAAAAGGATCTTGCTCGGTCAAGCTCCAACCGGATGTTTGACTGTGGGTTCTTAAAGCCATAGATTTTGGATTTTTGGGGTTGAATTGCTTAATTAATTTAGCCCAAAGCATTCTTGCTGCACGCATTTTCGCAATTTCCATAAAGAAATTTTTCCCTATTGCCCAAAAAAAAGATATTCTCGGTGCAAAAGCATCAATGTCAAGCCCGGCTTTTATTCCCGTTCGCACATATTCAAGACCATCGGAAAGTGTATAAGCCATTTCGAGGTCGGCGGTTGCTCCAGCTTCTTGCATATGATACCCCGAAACAGATATACAATTGAATTTAGGCATATTCTTCGATGTGTATGCAAAAATATCTGCAATGATTCTCATTGAAGCTTCGGGTGGATAAATATATGTATTCCTCACCATATATTCCTTAAGAATATCATTCTGGATAGTCCCTGAAAGCTGTTCCTGCGCTATTCCTTGCTCTTCGGCTGCAACTATATAGAATGCCATAACCGGCAAAACCGCTCCGTTCATTGTCATCGAGACTGATATTTTGTCCAGAGGAATGCCATCAAATAGTATTTTCATATCAAGAATCGAATCAACTGCTACGCCTGCCATACCAACATCCCCAATGACCCTTGGATGATCTGAATCATAACCTCGATGAGTTGCAAGGTCGAATGCCACAGAAAGCCCCATTTGACCAGCAGCAAGATTCCTGCGATAAAAAGCATTGCTTTCCTCCGCTGTTGAAAACCCGGCATACTGCCTTATTGTCCACGGTTTTTGAACATACATTGTAGGGTATGGACCCCTCAGAAATGGTGGAAGTCCAGGAAAATCTCCTATATGTTTTAATCCCTCTGTGCTCTTTTTGTCATACAATGGTTCAAGTTTAATATTTTCAAGTGTCTCTGTTCTGAGGTCTTCTATTCTGATTTTCAATTTTTTTTCAACGGCGGTTTGCCAGTTAGTATAATTAATTTTTTCAAGGTTAAAGTCCAATTTAATATCTTTGAAATTAGGTCGTTTCATTATAAGATTCCTATTTTGTTCATTATTAAACTTAATTTTTCATATATATTAGAGTTTAGAAATATGTAATCATCAACTCCTGCTGAACTAAATTCAGATGCTTTTACGCCGGGATTTCCTGCTAAAATAAGTATCTTCTCAGCATTCTGTTTTTTGAACTGCCTTGCAAAATCTTCAACAAGTCTTTCATAAATATCATCACTTGAGCAGATGACGCAGACCTTGATTTCAGACTTTTTGATTTCGTTAAGGGCTGTTTTTAAATCTTCGAACAAATGAATCTCAGATTCGAATCCGCCAACTGCAAAGTATTCCGAGGAAAAATCAGCTCTTGATTTGTATTGCTTCAAGCTTCCAAAACAAGCTAATAGAACTTTGGGATAGTTACCGCTTGTTTTCTTAAAATTTTCGCTTCTCAATCTCAATTCTTCGAATGGTTCCGAAAGTCTCTTTTGATCTGATACAGGAATATCGGTAAATTCTATATTTTTCAAATAGTTCGTCAAAATAGAATATAATCCTTTATGATCATTATTTGTCTTGGATTTGATTGCTTCTTTTCCGTTAAAATCTTTAATACCATTATCTTCCTGAAGATTGGGATATTTATTTGTGCCAATTAAAACATCTTTTCTTGTCAGAACATTCTTAAATCGGGATTCAGAAGTATGATTAATCATATCATAAATAAAACCTGACTTCATATTATCAATAAAAGAGCCTTTGCTTGTTAAATCTCCGAATAGTTCCCAGGCTTTGACAGTAAATGTGTTGGTTAGATTTTCAATCAGATAAGATCCAGCAGATGGATCAATAACATCCAGCAAATTGCATTCTTCTCGTAGAACATTTTGAGTATTAAGAGCTAAACGCAGTGAAAAATCATCAGCTTTTTTGTATATCTGCTCAAACGAATGGGTTTGGATTGAATCACAGCCCCCGATAATTGCAGAGATCGTTTCTGAGGCTATCCTTAGCATATTGACATACGGGTCTAATTTGCTTTTATTGATTAATGAGTTTACGACATTAAGATTTATTTTTTGAGAATTACTGCTTCCACCATAAGCTTTAATCATATTTGCCCATAGCACGCGGATAGCCCTGAATTTTGATATCTCCCCGAAAAATTGAGAGCTTGCAGACATCGTTATCCTGATTTTTGATGCAATCTCATCTATGTTCAAACCTCTTTTGTGCATTTCATAGACATATAAATTCCCTATAGAAAGCGTTGTAGCTAATTCCTGTATTGCATTGGCTCCGGCATTGTGAAAATCAGTAGAGTTTATACCAATAACAAAAAAGTTCGGGTATTTCTCCGTGACAACTTGAATCAATTCCCTCATTTCATCGAATACTTGGTCAGTATTGATTTGTATTTTACCGAATTTCGCCCAAAAACCAACAGGATTGAATTCAATTCCACCTTTTATTTTGCTCCTGTCAACAGACATTTCGCCGAAAAATGAGTCAATTATTTGAAATATTTGAAGGGGAGAAAAACTTATATTGAAATATAAATTTGTTTTTTCAAAGTCAAGATTGCCAAGATAATTCCTCAAATCCTCTTTTGATTGGATAATATTTTCTGAAGTTAAATTTCCGTCTTTTACATCAAAATCACAAAAAATACCATCGGGACAGATTTCATTTGACCTTGACAAAAATTTCTTTAAAATTGAATGTTCGACCTTGTTAATTTCAACGATATTAAGCCAGCTTCCTTGCTTATAGCCGGTTAATTCTGTTCCTCGCAAGAAATAATTAAATCCGGGGTAAGTATAATCAAGATAATTGAGGTCTTCCAAATCTTCCTGAACATACAAGGGTTTCAGCTTAAAGCCCTCATAAATTTCAGTCTCTAAACTCGAAAGTGGTTTGCCTTTGAGCGATTTTTCTGCTTCCTCTGCCCAGTCAGAATATTTCTGTTTTAAAAATTCATTAAAATCTAGTTTTTTTTCCATAAATAAAATAAATTGTTATTAATTACCACTCAAAATTAAGAAATATTAAGAAGTAAAAGTTGTTTTTAAGAACTAATTAAAATAAGCTATTGAAAGTTAGCAAATAATTTTCTATATTTATTTTTTTATAATTACAAGAAAAAAAAATGGAAGCACAAAATAAATCACTAATCGAAAAAGTTCAACAAGTCATTGACAACGACATCAAGCCTTACATCGAAGCCGACGGAGGCAGAATCAAGCTCAAGAAAGTCGAGAATGGGATTGTTTACGTTGAACTTTCAGGTGCTTGTGCCGGGTGTCCGGGAGCAACTATGACACTTCGGGGTGGAGTCGAGAGAATTTTGAAAATGCGGCTCAACGAAATAGAAGCT
>CALHRB010000009.1 GCA_938038165.1 Candidatus Kapaibacterium sp.
CCGGGAACAGCCTCAGTAGTCAATGCTGTTTCTCGTGATGAGTTTGCTATTGGCTATGGTGGGTATGGCTATGGAAAGAATGTAAAAATGTTAAAAATTAATGATGTAGAACCTACAATTGATAATATTAGAGACGGTTTATACCCGATAAGCAGATACCTTTATATGTATCTAAGAAATCAACCTACGGGCGTAATTAAAACTTTTATTGATTGGGTAATAAGCCCGGATGGGCAGAAAATTGTTACAGAGTCAGGCTTTTTTCCCATTAACTAATTATTATATGTAAATATTTTTTTTATTTTTATGTGATCTTGGAATACGTATTTATTTTTATTAGTGATAACAAAATAGTCTATCAAAAAGTTTGTAAAAATTTAAAAATAGTGCATAAATAGGTTGAAGCAAAGATTTAAAAATAGGAATTTAATAGTTGAATTTATTGCTGAAAGGTTAATTCAGATAGTAGCTTTAACATCATTGGCTTTTATTTTAGGAATCTTTTATTTTGTGTTTCAGGAATCTTATTGGGCGTTTAAACCTGCTGAAGAAAAATATCAAAAAGAGAATGCCAGCAAAGCCAGCAAAATTTCAGATGATGGCGAAATTAATGGTCATCTCGATGAAAATAATGAACTAAGACCAAAAAAATATCCCCCGGAAAGTCCAACAAAAAATATAGGTAAAAGTGATTCAATAATATCAAAGAACTTCAATCCTCTTGAAGAAGCCAAGAACATATCGCTGCATCGATATTCGATGGGTAAGGAAAGACCTATAAAAATAGAAGATCTTTTCAAACCAAACGACATTATCGAAGGGAAACCTGTTTTCATTTGGCAACCTATTTCGACTGAACCAAAGTATAATATTTTGCCTTTGATATTTGGTTCATTCAAAGTTTCAGCAATAGGTATAATTATAGCTTTTCCTATCTCAATATTAGCGGCTTTATTTACTATTGCATTTGCTCCGAAATGGGTCAGAGAAATTATAAAACCTGTTGTTGAGATATTAGCGGGTTTTCCAACTGTAGTGATTGGTTTTTTCTGTTTGACAGTATTGTCTGGATATATTGAAGAATTATTTAATACACAACTCAGGTTAAATGCTTTCCTTGGTGGCGTTGGTCTTTCTATAGTAATAATTCCAATAGTATATACATTAATAGAGGATTCACTTTTTATAGTTCCCAGGCATTTAAGTGAGGCGAGCCTGGCACTTGGGGCAAATAAATGGCAAACAGCATATAAAGTATTATTACCTGCCGCTATGCCGGGAGTGTTTGCTGCTTTCCTTCTGGGCTTTGGCAGAGCTTTTGGCGAAACTATGATAGCTTTAATGATTACAGGAAATGCTGCCGTTATAACAATGAATTTATTCGATTCTGTCAGAACAATGGCTGCAACAATAGGTTCGGAAATGGCTGAAGTTGAATACAGAAGCATTCATTATGGAGTGCTTTTTATTATCGGGTCTGTTTTATTTTTAATTACTTTTTCGCTTAACGCTTTGGCTGAATTCATTTTCAGGAAAAAAATCGTAAAGAAATTTCGAGGTTATTAATTTGATTAATAAAATCAAAATATATCTTTTTTTAATTCTATCAGTAATTCTAATCTTTACAATTGGTGGATTACTCAATATAATTTTTAACCTGATTATTTCGTTAATTGTGTGTTGCATAATTGTTATTCTTGCTTTCTCTATAATAAGAAGAAGATATTCAGTTTTTTTTCAGGCTATAACCGAACATACTTTTATAATTTTAACCAGCCTTGCCTCGCTTATAGTGATTTCATTTGTTGTTTACATTCTGACATATGTTTTTGTAATTGGTAGTGAACACATTACATGGGAATTTCTGACAACAAATCCAACAGAAGGTTTAACCAGTGGTGGGATTTTTCCGGCGATTGTCGGCACTGCTTTTTTGGTTGTTATTATGTCAATAGCGGGAATTCCTATTGGTACAATAACTGCTATTTATATCACAGAATATGCAAAGGAAAATTCATTGTTTTCTAAAATCGTTAGGTTTTCAGTTAATTCATTGGCAGGGGTTCCACCTATTATTTTTGGTTTATTTGGTTTAGGTTTTTTTATCGGGATTGTGGGGAAGCAAATTGACAATCGAGAAATAAATTTAAGATATAATCAGGTAAAAACATTTTTTATGCAGACGGATTCACCTTTTTTTGCTGACAGTCTTGCAAATCCGACGCAAGTTATTTCTTATATCAAATCTTCTAAAGTTGATTTCTTAATCGAAAAGCTTGATATTTTAATTGGGTTAGAAACAAAGGAAGAAAACAAAAAATACACACTTGATTTTTATATTGATTATCTAAAGGAAAGGGAAAGACCAAAATGGGGTCAACCCGCATTGATTTGGGCAGCTTTGACAATGGCTTTATTCACATTGCCTTTAGTTATTGTATCTGTGGAAGAAGCCATTAAATCAATACCTCAGGAGTTGAAGGAGGCAAGTTATTCTCTTGGAGCAACCAAACTTCAAACCATTATAAAGGTAGTTCTTCCTGGTGCAGTTAATGGTATTCTAACAGGAGGAATTCTTGCAGTGAGCAGGGGTGCTGGAGAAGTTGCACCAATTTTGTTTACCGGTGTGGTGATGTACTTATCGGATTTGCCTGATTCTCTATCATCGCAATTTATGGAGCTTGGCTATCATATTTATGTGCTTGCTACTCAATCAATTAATGTTGAATTTACAAAACCGATTCAATATTCAACAACCTTTGTTCTTTTAGTTTTAACTTTTACTCTAAATTTTACAGCAATTTTCATCAGGTCTAAAACAAGAAATAAGTATAAAGGAGAGTCTTAGAAAAAAAAATGAAGGATACAAAAATAAGGATAGAATCTTTGAGCGTTAGTTATGGGAACAAACCTGCAATCAAAAATATTTCAATGAATATTTTAAAAAACCAGGTTACAGCTTTGATTGGTCCTTCGGGGTGTGGTAAAACAACTTTTTTAAAGACATTAAACAGATTGAACGATTTCAACGATACAATAAAAATCTCAGGGAAAGTTTTTATTGATGATTTGAATATTTATTCAAAAAACATAAATGTTATTGAATTGAGAAAGAAAACGGGTATGATTTTTCAAAAGTCAAATCCATTTCCAAAATCAATATTTGATAATGTTGCTTACGGACCAAGAGTCAACGGAATTAAAAATAAAGATGAACTTTATGAAATCGTAAAAAGTTGTCTGATGAAAGCTGCTCTTTGGGATGAGGTAGAAAATTATCTTTTCGATTCGGCACTAAAATTATCAGGTGGTCAGCAGCAAAGGGTTTGTATAGCAAGGGCTTTGGCTGTTAACCCTGAAATTTTGCTTATGGACGAACCAGCCAGTGCACTTGATCCATTATCTACTGCAAGGATAGAAGAGCTGATATTAGAATTAAAGGAAAACTATACAATTATCATTGTTACGCACAATATGCAACAGGCTGCAAGAGTCAGCGACATGACTGCATACTTATATATGGGCGAGTTAATCGAATTTGATAAAACCAGAAAGATTTTTACTAATCCTTCAAAAAAGCAAACTGAGGATTATATAACCGGTAGATACGGATAATTTAAGCTAAAAAAAAATGAATAATCATATTATTAAACAATTTGATGAAGAGCTTAATAAGCTTCGTGCCCGACTTATTAAAATGGGTCTTATGATTCAGGAACAGATTGAAAACTCAATGAAAGCACTGATTCATAACAATCAAAAATTGGCTCTAACTATAATTTCTAATGATGATAAGGTTGATGAAATAGACTTAAAAATCGAGAAGCAGTGCCTTAAAATCTTTGCTCTTCATCAACCGGTTGCAATGGATTTAAGGTTTGTTATTTCTGCTATCTCGATAAATGAAAAAATGGAAATGATAAGCGATATTGCAAGTAACATTTCTAAAAATATATTATCAATAAACTTAGCTCTTCCATATCAAAATAATACTAATTTTAGCATTATTGCAGAAAAGCTTGTTGGATTAATTAGAAAATCTGTTGATTCATTTACATTTCAGGATACCAAGCTTGCTTACGAAGTATTTAATGAATACCTTGAACTGAAAAAGATAATCAAGGAAAATTACAATATTGTAATTGAATTAATGAAACGGAACCCTGCTTTTATTGAATCATTTACCCGATTAATAATAATAAACAGAAATATTCATTTCGCTGCTAATTTTGCTGTTGGTATTTGTGAAGAAGTTGTTTTTATGGTTGAAGCTAAAATCGTTAAGCATCGGCTTTTTGATTTTTCTAAACCTGATAATTAATAATTCGCTATGAAGAAACTTTTTTTTAAATACTTTATAAGAGCCTTTATTCCTATCTTAATTGGTTTTTTAGGTATAATAATTTTCATTCATACTCAAAAGTTGGAAGACTGCTCCAAATTGAATTTACAGTTCTTAAAAGAACAAGTGAATTTGTTTGAAAAATTAATTAATAATTATTTGATAGCAAAGGATGATTTTGCAATTGATTCAATAGCCCAAAATTTTTTTTCTGATACTAATATATTCACAATTATTCTATCGGATTCAACTGAAGTGATATATTCACCGGATAATCAGAAAAAAAACGAATCATATAAATTAAAAGAGAAGGTGAATGAAATATTACTTCATGCTCAAAAATCGGATGTTTTTGAGTATAACGAAATTCGCGATGGGGATTCTTTCCTTTTTAAATCAGTTAACTATAACAAACAAAAACAGGGTTATATCTTTCTTGCAAAAATTATCGACACGAATACTGATTTGAATAATCAGCTCATAAATAATTTGTTTTTAGGTATAATAATATCAACCATACTTGCCTTAGTCATTTCGTTTTTATTTTTAGTAAAAACAAGTAAATCATTGAAACAAGTAGCTGAAACTTTCAATAATATTACTTCAGGGAATTTCGAGGCTCAAATCGAATTGCCAAAAAGGGATGATTTTTATTTTTTGGCAGTTAGCTTTAACGAAATGACAAATAAAATAAGAAGTCTTTTTAATTTACTGACCATGCAGAAAGACGAACTGAACAGCGTGATTTCTACAATTCAGGAAGGATTGTTGGTTATTGATAAAAACGATATTATTGTTTTATCAAATGATAGTATGAATAAAATTTTAGAAAGGCAAAAGTTAGAAGGGAAAAAATATGGTGAATTCATCAAAAATTCAAGGCTATGGCAGCTGATTAACCGCACAAGAGAAAAGAAAAAAAGCAATAGATGCGAGTTACAAATCGGGCAGGATTTCTTCCTTTGCACAGCTGATTTGATGGAATCCAAGGATGAAGTCATTTTGATTTTTTTCAATATTACAGAAGCTAAAAAGTTAGAAATAGTAAAAAAAGATTTTATTACAAATGTATCTCACGAGCTAAGAACCCCACTGACTTCTATAAAAGGATTTGTTGAAACTCTTATGGATGAAATAGATGATGAACACAAACAATATCTAAATATTATCAATAACAATACTCGCCGTTTGATTTCAATTGTCGAGGATTTGTTGACACTCTCCGAGCTTGAAAACAAAGAAAATCCTCTAATTATCAATGAAGTTGATCTTCCTGAATTAATCAGAAGCATATCTGTAATTTTTGATCAAAAATTAAGTGAAAAACAAATTGAGTTGATACATAATTTCGAAGATGATATTCCTTTGGTTCAAGCCGATGCTTTCAGACTGGAGCAGGTAATGATAAATCTTATTGACAATGCTATCAAATATAGTCAAAACGGAAAGATTGAAATAATCCTTTCCAAAAATTCAGAAAAAGTTTTTATTCAGGTCAAAGACTCTGGCTTAGGTATTCCAAAAGAACATCAGACAAGAATATTCGAAAGATTTTATACCGTTGATAAATCCCATTCCAGAAAGACCGGTGGAACCGGGCTTGGTCTGTCGATTGTAAAACACATCGTCCAAGCACACAATGGGGAAATAACCTTAGAGAGTGAAATAGGCATAGGAACCACGTTTATTGTTAAACTTCCTGTTCGTTACACAAAAAACAAAGAAGAATTGGATAACAATCAACAGATTATTAGCTAATGCTGTTCCTTACAATGAACATAAAATAATTCAAGTGGCTTGAATTTTGATATTATTGTCAACAATAATTTATAATATTTATACATCAATAAAATTTGATTTAAGCATATATTCAAAATGGTAATGATAAATCATTTGTCTTTTATCGTTAAGGTAAAATTTTTAATATTCTTTTTTGTGGTCTCGTTTTTTTATGGGTGTATTGGAGAAACTGAGTCTTCGGAAGGAGTTAATAACGAAGATGGCTTGCAAGACAAAGTTAATCCTATGAATAAAATAAATGAAGAAAAGAATTATAATGATTTTCCTTTAATTTCTTATACTCTCGACACTATTAAATCTCGTGAGCATTTGAGCAGTATATTAAAAAAGTACGGGAAATTTGAAAGAAATCAAAAGCAGCATAAAGTTTTCATAACATTAAATAGAAAAGAGTTAAGATTTCTTGGAATAGGATCGGCTTATATCGAACCAGATACGATTGTGGATGATATAAGGGCATATTCAGTTTTTCCACAGTATTATCCTGAGGGTAAGGAAATTCCCAAAATAATCTTTATTTCTAATATTTATCAGTCGTACGCCTGCTATGAATATGGAAAGTTAGTCAGGTTTGCTGCGGCTAATACAGGAAAAGAAAGGACTCCATCTTATCCCGGTAGATATGCATTAAACTGGAAAGTAAAGCTTCATCGTTCTTCTTTGGATAGTAATTGGGTTATGCCTTACACGTGGAATTTTCACACTGAAGCCGGAAGTGCGTTTCACCAATTCGAAATGCCCGGACGACCGGCATCTCATTCTTGTATTCGTCAATTTTTGGATGATGCTGAGTGGTTATTCTATTGGGGTGAAGGAATCAAAAAGGACAGTCTTGGCAAGTTAATTCCACTATCGGGCACTCCGGTAATAATTATTGACCATTACGATTTTAACCATGGCAAAGAAAAGCAATGGTTGAGATTGAAAAATAACAAAGAAAAAGTAATTGAACTGCCGGAAAATCCTATGGAAGTTGAAGAAGCATTAATTCCGATTATTCAAATACCCGAAATGTCTCGTGGGTCTTTAAGAAACAGGATGAGGTATGTTTATGCCGAGGACACTCTAAGGGCAAAAGGGATAATAAGGGAAGGAATTAAGCTAATTCCTTCTGTTAATTTCAACCAGTTAAGAAGACAAAAAGCTGCGAGAGAGGCAAACAAAAAGAAGTTTGAAAGAGAATTAAATTTAGACAGAAAAGACAGCCTTTGATGAAATCTTGGTCTGCAGAATTACTACTTGGTGTTGTTACGATTATTTGGGGTGCAACTTTTTCTTTTACAAAAATTGGTTTAGAAGAAACGAGTCCTCTGTTTTATTTATTTCTTCGATTTTTACTTGCTATCACAATTTTGATTCTAATATTTGGCAAACAATTTTTCCAGATCAACAGGGAAAAATTTTTTGACGGTCTGGTACTTGGGCTTTTTTTTGGGGGAGGATTTGTTCTTCAAACTTTAGGACTAAAATTCACTTCTGTAACAAAATCAGCTTTTATAACTGGTATGGCAGTGGTGATTACACCTTTCGTATTCTGGCTAATAATAAGGAAACCAATAAAATTCTGGCAAAAAGCAGGGGTTGGTGTAGCTTTCTTTGGTTTATGGCTTTTTGCTAATCCGAATTTTGATAATATTAACATTGGAGATATTCTTACTTTGCTATCAACTGTCTTTTGGGGCTTCTATATTACTTATATGGATATTTATACAAAGAAAATAAGATTATTCAGCGAAACCATTCAGCTTGTAATTATGCAATTTATAGTTGTCTTGCCTCTGAGCCTTTTTGGTGCAGTAATATTTGAAAGTAATTCAATTAACTTAAATTTTAGCAAAATACTGATTTATTCTTTATTGTTTAATGGAATAGTAGCTTCAATTTTTTTGACAATCATCCACACTTCTGTTCAAAAATATACAACACCAGTCAAAGCCGCATTAATATTTTCGCTTGAGCCTGTTTTTGCATCTTTGATAGCATTTTTTATTTTTCGTGAAATTTTATCAGCAAAAGAATATTTGGGAGCAATAATACTTTTTTCCGGAGTAGTCCTATCAGAAGCAGGTGAATACATTCAAAAAAGTATCAGAAAAGTAAGGAGTTAATGTTCAATTTCAAATTTATCCTTTTCAATTTGATTGGTTGGTATTTCTCTTCTTATTTCGCTATGCCTGATTTCCCCGCCCGTCGAGCCTGTAATAACAGCAAAATAAAGACTAAAAACAGCAACGATTAATATAAGATAAACAAACCACGAGGCATAGTTTTGTTCTCGTGAAATCCCCCAGATGCCAATGACAGAGATTATACCAAGAATATAGAAAGTAATGGCGAAAATTTTACCTTGATTTTCGTGATTTTCAATGTATTCCTCGCTGACACCAGGTAAATTCTCGACAATGTCTTCTGCGTTTTCACCTGAAAAATATGTGGGAATGGTAATTAAAGCCCCAGCAATAAAAATTACAAGGGCAGTAATTTTTAAAGTTTTATTTTTAAAAATCAAGCTAATTATTAACATCAAAAATCCTACTATCAAAAGGATAATCGGGAAATGATTCAAGAGAAGATGAATATGTGCTGAGTTCATAAATATCTTTCAATCAACGTTAAACATCATTATCATTATTTTCAGGAATTAATTCTAAATAATTTATGTCCGGTAATTGCTTACCAATAATAGCTTGAAGGCTTCCATAAATTTTTATTGTATTTTCTTTGACTATATCAATTTGTTTTTCCCTTTTAGACCAAATCTTAGCCATAGCAGCTTTTTCTTTGTCGAGTTCTAATCTCATTGAGACAAAAGATTCAACAATAGATTCTATCTTATTTTTGAATTCAATTCCGGTGAGATAGTCATACATCATTTCCATTTTTTCTTCTTTTCCGGTTTGAGAAAGTTTAATCATATTGAACTGGATAATTGATTCACGAAGAACAAAAGCGAGTTCGGGAACAAATTTAAAGCTTGTTACCCAAACTCCATCAAGGAAGCCAAAATTATTTATTTCTTTCGGCATAGCTTGTGTAACAATTACAGCAACATCAGCATTGGATTCGTTTTTATCATTTTTGAGTTTATCAATCCATTCGTTGTGCCAGTCTTTAGTTCTTTTCGATTCCCAGATTATTTTGCCACATTCTTGACTGTAATTGTTTCTTATAGTCTGAACGCAATCAGCTCCCCTCATACCTTTAGGGACAGGTTCAATGATATCAAATATAAATTTTCGTTTGAGAAGCTCTTCTAATTCGATTTCTTGAACTTCACCCTGAAGTTGAATAGAACCCTGTTCGGCTTTTTGTTTAAGCTCTTCGATAGTTCGTTTCAAACTTGCTTTTTCTTCCTCGTATTGCCTGATTTTGAGGGTCATTTCTAAGTTTTTTCTTTCCTCAATTTCTAAGCTTCGTTTTTTTATTTCTTCGGCAAGTTTTTGCTCGACTACAAGTTCAAGATTCTTCTCTTTATCTTCCAATTCTTTTTGTTTTTTTCTTGCTTCGAGTTCGATTTTTTTTGCTTCATCCAATTTTTTTGATTGTTCTTCTAACTCTTTTTGTAAACTTTCGACAATAAATTTATTCTTTTGCTTTTCATATTCTGTAATTTTAGTTTTTTCTTCCTCTAATCTTTTTTGAATAGTGATATTAATCTGATTTTCTTTTTCGTTTAGCTCTGCTTCCTTCTTAAGTAGTTCTTCAGCCTTTTTATTAGCTTTTGCAATTTCCTCATCCTTTGAACTAAGGGTCATTTTAAGTTGAGCAAGGGTTTTTTCGTATTTTAGTTTTTGCTCTTCTTCAACTTTTTTTCTTTCTTTTTCGATAGAAGCGAAATATTTTTTTCTGTAATCATCGCGAACTTTGTCTTCTATTTCGTGCCAGATTACTTTTGTAACTTCAATTTCTGTCCCGCAATTCGGGCATTTTATTGTATTTTTTAACTCATTATTCATTTATCTATACAGGAATTATTTTTTATACTTAATAAAATTAACGATATCTTTTATGGCATTGATAAAAGTATCAATTTCTTCCGCGGTAGTAAAATATGAAGGACTTGCCCGGACAGTCCCCCAGGGAAATACATTTAGCGGTTCAAGCACCAGGGGTGCACAGTGTAAACCGGTTCTAACCATAATATCAAATGAACTGTCGAGCATATAACCAACTTCTTCTGGAACCATTCCATCAATATTAAAACAAAAGTTAGAATAGCTGGAGTGTTCGGGGTCATAATAAATTTTTACTTCGGGGACTTCGCTCAGTTCATTTATCATTTTTTTGACTAATTTGCTTTTGTAAGCATGAATTTTTTCGAACCCTTCATTCAAAATGAATTCAGTTCCAGCCCAAAGAGAGATTATACCGGGAGTATTAGGAGTTCCTGCTTCGTAATAAATTGGGAGACCATCAGGTTGAAGAAGAACTTCGCTTAATATGCCCGTTCCGCCAACTTTCAAAGGTTTCAGTTCAATACCGTCCTTGATGCACAATCCACCTATACCCTGAATTCCATAAAGGGATTTATGACCTGTGAATGCCAACAAATCAATATCCCAGCCATCAAAATCTATTGGAACTGACCCTGCTGATTGAGATGCATCAACAATTAAAACAGCCCCATTTTGATGTGCAATCCTGGCAATTTCTTTGATATCGAGTATGGTCCCTGTAACATTTGAACAATGATTAACGACTACTGCTTTTGTATTAGAATTCATTGCCTCGCCAATCCATTCAGGTTCTATATAAGCATTTTCATCACACATAACAACGGAAATAGAAATCTCGCCATAAAGTTCCATTGTTTTTAAGGGGCGAAGAACTGAATTATGTTCAATTGCAGTAGTTACAACGTGAGAGCCTTTTAATTGTAAACCCTTGATAGCAAGGTTCAAAGATTCTGTGCTTCCGGAAGAAAATACTATATGAAGAGGATCTTTAACGTTGAGTAGCTTTGAAAGGTTTTCCCGACAAAGATAAATATAATCATCTCTTTCACGTTCAAACCCAGTTCGAGAAGAATGCAGTAATGGACGAGACAAACATTCGGTAACGGCGTTGATTACGGATTGAGGCTTCGGATAACTTGTTGCAGCGTTATTCAAATAAATCATTATCTAATCTCATTATTAACAAAGTATAATTTCAAATTTAATAATTATAAACCTTTGTTTAAAGAATTTTCAATCTTTTTCGATGGTTTTTTTTCAATCAAGGAAGGGATAATTTTTGTTGGATATGAA
This sequence comes from Candidatus Kapaibacterium sp., assembly GCA_938038165.1. Lineage (GTDB taxonomy): Bacteria > Bacteroidota > Ignavibacteria > Kapaibacteriales > UBA2268 > CALHRB01. Next base: position 11,392 of record CALHRB010000009.1, read on the forward strand.
TTATTGTTTTAATAAATTAAAAAAAAAATAAGTAATGATTTAAAAATGTTTCAATTTTTTGAATTAAGGGAGGAAATTTTATGAAAAGGTTCCTACTTATTACACTGATATTTATTCTTTCAGTCTCTTTTTCATACTCTCAGGCAATTAACAATATTGTTCTCAGGGAGTCTAGATGTGGGCTTAAATATCTGCAAAAATCAGCAAAAGTTACCACAAGATTTGCAACACCTGCTGGGCAGGATATGCCCGTGAGTTTCAATGTTACTGAATTACCTGCAAATTGCTATCGAATAGTCAGTGCTTATGTTTGGTTCACAGTTTCTTATACACCTTCAACCCCGACGAGTCCAACTGTCAATGTGGTAAATCCTCAAGGTAATTCTTTTAATATTGCAGCAACTCTTACAGGAGCTGGTACTCATAAATGTTGGAATGAAACCGGAACAAGAGGTTATAGGGCTAATGTAACATCAGCAATTTCAGGCAATGGAACATATCAAATTAATACAGGCACTGCCGACAGAGAAACCGATGGTTTGACATTATTTATTGCTTACGAAGATTTAACAGCAAATTTTGAGGGTCATTTAGTAATTAACGACGGTATAAGAGCAACAAGCATTGGTGGGGCTATGAATGAGCAATTGTCAGGATTTACAGCTTGTGGTAATTCTAATTTTGCAGAAGGATTCATTATAGCTTCAGATATGCAAAATTCAGTTTCACCTACCTTTACTGGCATAATCAATGGGTTAAGCCATCAACTTCCAAGAAATTTTTGGAATTTTGAATCAAGACCTACAAATATTAACCAGGGTCAAAACTCTGCAAATTTTGGACTGGATGGAGGAGCCGATTGCTATGCCTGGCTTATGATGGGTTTGTATTATAGAACAACAACTTGCAAAACTTGTCCTCAGACGCTTGATAATATTAAAATAACTCCATCTAAAACAAGTATTTGTTCTGGAGAACAAATTACGCTAACTGCAAGCGGGGGTACTAATTATGAATGGAGATCAAATCCACCCGGATTATTTTCAACGACTCCTTCCATTCAGGTTAGTCCTAATTCTACTACTACTTATTTTCTTAAAGGGGCTGATGACTCAAACTGTCTATTTGGCTATGATACTGTTACTATTACTGTTTTTCCAAATCCTTCTGTAAATCTTTCTCAAAGTGTTGAGACATGTTTGGGTACTCCTGTAATGATTGGAAATACTGCAACTGGCGGGAGACCACCCTATACCTATAATTGGTCGCCTGCCACAGGTTTAAATAGAACAAATACGGCACAAGTAACTGCAAATCCTACACAAACAACGAATTATTCAGTAACAGTTACTGATGATAATGGATGTCAGACCTCAGCAACTATCAGGGTTATCGTGAATCCTTTGCCAATTGCTAATCCGGGACCGAATGTGGAAACTTGTGTTGGAACTCCAATTCAAATTGGTAATCAGGCAACAGGTGGAACCTCCCCATATTCATATATATGGACTCCTGCTCAAGGATTAAGTTCCACTAACGTCGCGCAGCCAATGGCAAACCCAACCGAAACAACTACTTATACTGTTGTCGTTACTGATGCAAAAGGTTGTAAAGATACATCAACTGTTACAGTTAAAGTTAATCCATTACCAAATCCGGTAATTACTCCTCTAGGACCTACCAGATTTTGTTCATGCGATAGTGTGGCTCTTGATGTAGGAGATAATGGTTATGTGTCTTATCTCTGGAATACAGGTGAAACATCAAGAACAATAATTGTGAAGGATCCGGGATCTTATACTGTAACTGTAATTGATACAAACGGCTGCAGTAATACGTCGCAACCTATTTCAATAACGGTCATTCAACCTACAACTGAAGTAACCCTATCTGACACGGTAATTAGAAAAGAACCCGGAGAAATCTTCAATGTTATTTTAAGAATAACAGACCAAAACGATTTGGATTTTTGCAAGGCTTTTAATTTTACAGCAAGGGTTAGATTTAATAAAACAGTAATGGTGCCATTCGGGAATATGCCTCAAGGAATAATTGATAATCAGGACAGGGTTATTACCCTTCAGGGACGCAGAAACGGATTTGATCCAAATCTTGCTACAATGACATTCTTAGCAACACTTGGTGAAGTGGAGGAATCAGACTTTAGTCTTGAGTTTTTTGAGTGGGATGATTGCAGATTCGACGTTACACGTATTGATACATTATTGAGGTTAGTTAATCTTTGCAAGGCTGGTGGAATAACGAGACTATTTAAATCGGGTGGTGGAGTTGTTAATCTCAGTATAAAACCAAATCCATCCAGTTCAAGCATAGAAATTGAATTTACAACACCTGAATCTGGATATACTCAATTAGGTATTTACAATCTTTCAGGGAGGATGGTTGCGGATGTTTATAATGGGGTCCTCGAATTTGGGAGCTATAAAGCCGATATAGATGTTTCTTCTTTAGCCAATGGAATTTACTTTGTTGTATTAAAAACACCGTCTGAAATGATAAACAGAATTATGGAGGTGCAAAAATGAAAAAGTTATTAGTATTAACCATTGTATTTACATTAATTGGTCAATTGTCATTCTCACAGAGCGAGAGAAATAGCTATGGAATTTTTGGACACATAAATTTAAACACTCACTCAGCAAATTTTGATTCTTTATCGAATTGTCCAAGCTGTAGCCCTGGCTTTCGGGATGGGAGCGGCATAGGTTTCAGCTTAGGTTTGATGTCCAATTTTATTTTAAGTGACAATCTTTTTCTGGATTTAAGGTTAGGTTATTTTTCCAGGAATGGTCTTTTGAAAAGGCTGGAAGAGGATACTGTTAATCTTAATGCTCAGGCAGTCAAGGGAGTATTTGAGCATACTTTGGATGCCAAAATTTCATCAATTGGAATTGAGCCTATGATTGGGATCAGACTCTGGGAAGGTTTATCGCTTGAGTTAGGATTTCATGCAGGATTAATTTTGCAAAAAGATGTCAGCCATCAGGAAAAAATTTTAGAGCCATTAACTGGAACATACGAAAATAATATGAGGACTCGGCTGGTCAACGATGTTCAAATACCCGATGCAAGCAGTTTCAGACTTAGTTTGCTTGGTGGCTTGAGTTATGAATTGCCACTTAATAATGAAAAGACATGGTTTTTACAACCTGAGGCATTTTATTCTTATGCTTTAAATGAAGTTGCCAAAAACACAGAGTGGAAAATCAATACTTTAAGGCTTGGTTTAGCATTGAAATATTCTCCTAAGCCTGTTATAAGCGAGCCGCCGATCATACCGCCTGAGCAAAAACCTGAGTTACTTGCAAACATAAATGCAATGGGGGTTGACCGAGACGGCAATGAAATAAATATAGCGAAGTTTATTGTTGAAGAATTTCTGTCTTTTGAACTAAAACCACTGCTCTCGTATGTGTTTTTTGATGAAAACTCAGCAGAAATTCCGGCAAGATATGTACAATTAACAAAGGAAGAAGCAAAACGATTCAGAGTGGATGACCTACACAAAGCCGGTGTTCTTGAAACTTATTATAATATCTTAAATATTGTTGGCAAAAGGATGATAGAAAATCCCGAAGCTATGATTACAATCGAGGGTTGCAATTCAAATGAGGGATTGGAAAGAGGGAATACAAATCTCTCACAAAGAAGGGCTGAGGTAATTAAGAACTATTTGACATCTGTCTGGGATATTATCGAAAATAGAATCAAAACAAGCTCACGTAATTTGCCTCAGGAACCTTCCAACGTTAATGAACCTGATGGTATTGTTGAGAACAGAAGAGCTGAAATCACAACCAACAAATTTGAAATTCTGGCACCAATAATTACCGATGACACTCTTAGATTAGTCAATCCTCCAATGGTTAGGTTTTATAATGATGTAAGGAATGAAGCTGCAATAGATAATTGGACTATTGAAGCTTATCAAAAAGGAAAGTTGGTAAAAGATTTTAAGGGACAAAGCCAAGTACCACCGGTTGTTGAATGGCTATTTGATTTAGAGCAAAAATCAATTCCAAAAGAAAACGCTCCATTAGATTACAAAATAACTATAGAGGATGTTACAGGACAAAAAACAAACTCGAAAATGAAAGCAATACCTGTTGATGTAATTACAATACAAAAAAAGCGAAGGGATAGGATTGGAGATAAATATATTGACCGATTCAGCTTAATTCTATTTGCTTATGATAAAGCCACAATCAGTTATTATAACAGCAGAGTTATTGATATTATCAAATCGAGAGTAAAGCCTAATTCCACCATTAAAATTTTGGGTCACACAGACAGAATAGGCACTCAGGAAAGGAACCAGAAGTTAAGTCAGGAGAGAGCCGATGCAGTGAAGAAGGAATTAAAAGCAAAAAAAATTGATTCCATTGGATTAGGTGAGAATGAATTGAAATACAACAATAATTTGCCCGAAGGTAGATTTTACTGCCGAAGAGTTGATGTGTTGGTTGAAACTCCAGTGGAAGACTAATTTTATTCAATAACCATAATTTCGACTCTGCGATTTTTTGCCTGACCTTCCGGTGTAAGGTTACTTTCAAGAGGATATAAGGCACCCAGACCTCTTGCATAAATAGATCTGGAGGGGATTCCTTTACTTTCGAGATATTTAGATATTTCTTGAGCCCTTTTTTCAGATATATCTCTTGCCTGCTGAATTGTCGGCATAGTTTCGGTGTGACCAGCAACTGATATTCTAACACCCGGTTTCTTAGAAAAGTAATCTACAATAGCATCTAGGTATGGATACATCTCTGTTGGAATTGCAGTAGCCGTAGGGGAGGGATAGTTAAAAATAATGTTTTCGTTTGGTTCTATTTTTATCTTAGGCTGCTCTTTCAAAATTGCTGTGTCTTTTGAGGTTTCAGGTGTTATAACTTCTTCTTCGGACTTCGGTGTTTCGATAATATCCTCTTTTGGTGTTTCTTTTTCAATTTTTCTTGATGTGGGTCTAACAAGTTCGATATTAAGGTTATCAATAAAATCACCATCTAAGGTTTTCTTTACGGTAAATTCGAGCAATTGAGGATTTTGCTCTAAACCAAGAATATCAAGTTGTTTTGGATCAACTGTCAATTTATAATCCCCGGGAGGTACACCCATTTGATAGAATGACCCATCAGACATAACTGGAATAACTACAGAAAAAGAAGTATCTGAATTAAATAAAAATAGATTTAAGCCCTTTTGTATTTTTTTTGTTTTTCCAATCATTCTATAAACATTCCCTTCAAGGGTACCGGCAACATAGCAAGGTATATTTATTGGTTTATAAACATTTGGATCAACAATAAAAGAGAATTCGTTGTATTTTGGGAAGATAGTAGGGTTTTCAAATGTTTCAGAAAGCACTTTCATATTAACTCGATAATACATTGGTAAACCAAAAGTATAATATACTTTATTTTCAATATCGTGAACTGTATTGCCAAAAGGCATTTGAATACCATAATTGGTAACATTTATTTCGTTATCATCGAAAATTTCATTATCATTTTCATCAACGTAGAATCTGAAACCTGTTCCGCCAGAACCAACCCCAGATTGTTCGGAGGAGAAGAACCAGTTATTATCGTACGAATCGTAGTTAACAAGTCCTTCGGCAGATTGAGAAATATAATAATCTCCATTGTTTGAAGCTCTGAAAGAGGTTCCTGTCTTAATTTCTTTTAAACTTAAAGACAATCCTAAACCATAAGATAAATTTTTAAAATCAGAACTGGAAGTAACACTAAAAACAACTCTGAAAAATTTAAACATAAGTTGATTGATGCTTAGTGTTAGATTGCCGAGCTTATTGTTGGTGATGCTATAAGAAGTGTTGAATCTGATTTGAGTTGAATTATAAATCCTCGATCTGCTTCTTGACATGATATTATAATTAGCAATAAAGAATATATTTTGAAATGACACTGGATTTCTTTTTTCA
>CALHRB010000010.1 GCA_938038165.1 Candidatus Kapaibacterium sp.
AGATAAGGAGCATCTACATAATAATTAATTAGATTTGAATTTTCAAGAATATTCAAAATTGAGTTAACTTTTATTAATGGTAAATTGACAGAGTTAGCAAAATCCGAAATAATAAAATTGCCTTTGTTTATTTTTTTTAAAGATTCAAAAACAATTAGGAAATTATGCTTTGGAGGATAATTACTTTCGATGAAAAACTCCTGAAGTTTTCTATCAGAGGGATTATAAAGAAGGATGCAATTAGAAGGGAAGCCGTCTCTTCCAGCCCTGCCGGCTTCCTGATAATAACCTTCTAAGGTTTGAGTTAAATCGCAATGAACAACTGCACGAACATTTAATTTATTGATACCAAGCCCAAAAGCATTTGTTGCAACTATGACATTTGATTTATCACTCATAAAGTGGTTTTGAGTCTGAATCCTTACTTCTTTGTCTAAGCCAGCATGATATGAAACTGCATTAATGCCATTTTTTACCAAAAAATCAGAAAAAAATTCAACCCTTTTTCGTGTTCCACAATATACTATTACTGATTCTTTGGCTTTATTTATTACTCTTTGCAAATGAACTTCTTTTTGGTTTGAATGAATAGTCAGATAGTTAAGGTTTTTTCTGTCAAATCCCTTAATAAATTTATTTGGCGATTTCATTTTCAGAGAGTTTATAATATCATCCTGAACCTCGGGAGTCGCTGTTGCTGTTAAAGCTATTTTTGGAATATTTGAAATGTTGTCAATAACATTTGCAATGTTGAGATATGAAGGTCGAAAATCGTGTCCCCACTCAGAAATACAATGAGCTTCGTCAACGGCAAGAAAAGATATTTTTATTTTTTTTAGATCATTTATGAATAACTTGTTTTCTAATCTTTCGGGGGCTATATAAATTAAATGAAAATTGCCTTGAATAGCCGAGCGAATAGTCACAGTGATTTCTGTAGAATTCTGAGAGCTGTTAATTGAGGCTGACCTTAAATTTGTGATTCTAAGAGAGTCTACTTGATCTTGCATCAATGCTATTAATGGGGAAATGATTATAGCAGTGCCATCCATCAATGCTGCTGGAAGCTGATAGCAAAGAGATTTCCCCGTACCTGTGGGCATAACAACAAGTGTGTCTCGTAAATTCAAAATTGAATTTACAATTTCTAATTGTCCGGGTAAAAAATCATTAAAACCAAAAAACCGCTTTAGAGCGGCTTTCTGATAATTTAAATCATAATTCATTTAAAACTTTGCAAATTATCCATAGAAATTAACTGAAGGAAGATTGAGATGTTGCTCTTGAAGCGAGCTTTTTGCGCTGAATTATTTTTATAATATAATAAACAATCGCTCCAACAATAATTAATGTTATAAATAATTTTCCCCAATCGAATGTTGGAGGATAAACATCGATTGTGCCATCCGGATTCTCAACATATTGAGGTCTTGTGTAGTAAAATGCTGGATGAAAAGGCATAAACCATAACCAGCTTGTTTGTCCCATTAAGTAGCCCATCATCAATCCATTGCTGAAACCACTATATTGATTTATACGATAATTGCCAGGAACGCCGGAAATTTGACCCGGTTGGCTTACTTTTCTGGGCTGCCCGTATTTTGCTTTATATTCGTTTGCGTTTGTTAACCTTTTACCGCCAAAACTGGTTTTCTGCCTTTGAGTTGATCTTGATATAGGAGGTGTGGCATTTTTCTTTGACGGGGAAGAAAAAGACCTTGAGCGACTGCCTCCAAAACTCCTGAAACCTCCTCCTTTTCTAGCCTCAAGAAATTCAGGAGCTATAAAGAAAAATACAACAAGGACAGTGATAAAAAAAACAAATAGTCTTTTGAAAATAATTTTCATTAAAATATTGCCTCCGTTTCTAATGTGTCATCTTCATTTCTAAAAACAAATTCACTCTTGAACTCAAGAATGTCAGGTATATTCTTTTTAGAAGAAAAGAGCGAACGAATACCGTTTTTATTTTGTGTGGCTTTAATATGCAAATATAAACTTACCAATCCCTCCAAAGGTTCATTATTATAATAAACCATTGTGTTTTGAATATCTCCGTCGCTTTCGATTTCGAGGAGTTGAAGTTCTTTCGCTTCTTCTTCAGTAAATGAAGGGTCAACAACCTTTATTTTATCAAAGACATCGGTGAAAATATTCTTGGTGTGAATATTTCTATCAGTTCCCTCATACTGTATGATTGCGTCAAAATCACCATCTTCGTTCAAACTGAGGAAAATTTCTTTTACCCCACCAATTTGTTCGCCATTATAATATACTGCTGTTTTTTCTAATCTTCCATTACTTTCGATAGCAAATGTTGGCATAAGTTGATTTGAATAAGTTCAAAAAAGTAAATAATTGAACTTCAAAAATAATAAAATTTTGTTTGTGGGAAAAAATGTATCTTAATGAGGCTTTTTAGGAAGATAAATAATAGATTTGGTGCCTTTTCCTTCCTCACTTTCAAGCTCCAATCTCCCAGAGTTCTTTTCTACTAATTCTTTGGAAAGCAATAAACCTAAACCTGTTCCTTTTTCGTTGGCAGTCCCATTCCTGATAAGTTGATAGTCCAATCTGAAAATCTTTGAGAGTTCTTCGCTGTTCATTCCTATTCCATCATCTTGTATAATTATTCGTAGCATTTCGCTATCATTAACATTTTCAGTGTAAATAATAACATTACCTTCGATATTAGTGAATTTAATAGCATTCGAAAGTAAATTACGAACAACAGCATCAATCATATTTTTGTCAGCAAAAACTTTTGAGTCGTTTTTGATATTGTTCTGAATTCTAATCTTTTTACTTTTTGCATTCTCTTTGAATAATAGAATAGCACTATCAAAAATTTCCGAAATAGTTATTTCTTCAGGTTCGTAAGGTATCTTGCCGATTTGAACTCTTGACCATGTTAAAAGGTTTTCAAGCAGTTTGTATAATTTTTCGGCAGAGGTGTGAATTTCCTGCAGGTAAATCTTAATTTCTTCCCTCGTTAATTCATCAAAATCAACGAGCATAACTTCCGTCAGCCTCATAAAGCCATGAAATGGATTTTTGAGATCATGAGCAACAATTGAAAAGAATTTATCCTTGCTATTATTAAGATCAATAAGCTTTTTTTCTGCTTCATTTAATTCCTTGTTATAAGCTTTGAGCTTGTTTATGTAGTTGATATTCATATCCCTTGAAAGCTTCAAGTCAAGGTGAGTTTTTATTCTGGCAATGACTTCGGGAATATTAAAAGGTTTAGAAATAAAATCAGAAGCTCCGGAATTGAATCCTTCGATCACTTGGGAACTATCGCTTAAAGCAGTTAAAAAGATAATAGGAATATCAGCTGTCTCTTTTGTCTCTTTGATTATCTTGCATACTTCATAGCCATTCATATTCGGCATTAATATATCAAGAAGAATCAAATCAGGCTTTAATTTTCGCGATATATATATTGCTTGCTCTCCATCGGAGGCATATGCAATATCATAACCCTCTCTTTGTAGTGTTTTACCGAGCAAGAATAAATTCTCGGGTATATCATCTACAATTAATATGTTTGGCTTTTCTTTTTCTACAAGCTCTTCCTGAATGATTTCCATAAATAAATCGAAATAATTACCAGAGAGTATTATAAAATAATAAAAAATAATTGGATTTCAATATTAATTTTTTATTTTGGTATAATCTATCTCAGAACCCATTAAACTATGAGGTATGAGA
>CALHRB010000011.1 GCA_938038165.1 Candidatus Kapaibacterium sp.
GAATTTTGTTTATTTCAATTTTCCGTAGTAGCGAGCTTGTTTTGAAGGGGACGGACGGAATTTCTTTCTTTATTATCACTTATTTCATTTTGAATAATTTTAACTTTAAGCAATTAAGATTCAATCCAAAACTTTTCCATTTAAATGCTTTTATAATTCTTATTTCAATTAGCTGGATTGTTACTGTTTATCTGCATTCAAAATTTTTGGATACTGATATAACTACACCTGCAGCTTTTTCCTTGATTTTTGGAATATCTTTAGGACTAATAGTTGATATTAGCATCAAATTTTACAAACAGTTTCAGGTTTTATTAAGTCCCATAAAAACAAAAATATCTGTCCCTTCGGATGCCGAGCTTATGCCGGCTGAAATTTCAAAGCCTGATAGAAAACAACAAATAGGACAGGCTGAAAATATCCCTTATAATGAGTTAGATAATGATTATTTTTCTGAGGACAGGCTCAATCAAATTCTTGATAAAATCAATAACGAGGGGAAAAAATCACTTACTCAAGAAGAATTGAATTACCTTGAGGAATATTCAAAAAGATTATAATTTTTGATTTTTACCTTAAATAATTATTATGTGACGAGACTAGTTTCAATCATTGATGCGGCATTAAATTCGAAAAGGCTCTATTTCCTCAGGATAATAAACCCTTGTTAGAATCAGGCCTTTTGCTGGTGCCATTGGACAACAAAAATTGCGATTCTTTTGCTCCAAAGCGGAATTAATCTCTTCCATATAAATTTTTTCTCTTGCTACTTCAATCATAGCTCCGACAATTCCCCTTACCATACCATAGACAAATCTGTCGGCTTTGATGAGCAAATTGAATCTATCGCTATCAATTTGAGACCACTGACAAAGTTGAACGTTGCATACATAGTCCTTAGTTTCTTTGTTCAATTTTGAAAAAGTGGTAAAATCCTTTTTTCCAAGAAAAATTTTTGCTGATTCCATTAATAGTGAAACATCTATTTTGGGTTTTATAAGAGTTGAAAAATGACGCAGCAATGGTCTATCAACAAGATGAATAAAGTAATGATATTCTCGTGCAAGAGCATCTTTTGTTGAATGGAATTGATAATCAATTACTCTGCTTTTGATTATTCTGATGTCCTCAGGAAGATAATAATTTATGGCTTTTGCTAATTTTTCCTCAGGAATATTTATCATTTTTGGCAAGCGTGAATGTGCTACCTGCCACAAAGCGTGAACACCGGCATCAGTCCTTCCTGCTCCAATAACCGAGAGGTTCAAACCGGTTAAAGACTTCAAAGCCTGCTCGATAGTATTCTGAACCGATTCAGCATTTTTTTGCCTTTGCCAGCCGGCGTATCTTGTTCCGTCGTATTCAATTTTCAGAACAATTGAATTCATAATAATACCAGCAACCGCTAAAAAATATCAAAAATAACTGTTATTTTTGAAAGTTAAAACGAGGAAATTATGTTAAAATCATTATACCATAAAAACAAGACTTTCACGATTGGGATTTTAGGTGGTGGACAGTTAGCTAAAATGCTGGCTCTTGCTGCATATAGGCTTGGTTTGAATGTTGCAATTATAGAAAAAGAAGAGCAAAGCCCTGCCGGAGATATGACAAAGTTCGATTTCCCAAAAGGATGGGCTAACCCCGAAGAATTGCAGAATTTTATTAAAGTGTCAGACTTAATTACTTTAGAAAACGAATTTATTGACCCGGCAATCATTGAAAAAATAGAAGAGCAAAGAATTGTTTATCCAAACTCTAAAACAGTCAGGTTGGTTCAGGATAAATTTATTCAGAAAACAACTTTCAAAAATGCAGGAATTCCAGTTCCGGAGTTTAAATCAATAGAAAAATATGAAGATGTAGTAGAATTTGCTTCTAAATATAGTTATCCCGCAGTTATAAAGTCACGAAAATTTGGTTATGACGGCTATGGGAATGCAACTGTGTTCAACGAAGAGGAAGCTAAATCAGCCATTCAAAGATTTAGTCTGAACGAACAACGAAAAGATATTTATATAGAATCTTTTGTAGATTTTTCGAAAGAGCTCGCTGTAATGGTAGTTCGCAACCAAACAGGTGAAATTGCTGTTTATCCCTGTGTTGAGACAATACAGTATCGGCACATATGTCATTCCGTGATAGCACCTGCTGAAATTGACGAAAAATTGCGAAAAAAAGCTATGGAAATTGCAATCTCTTGTGTCGAGTCCATCAATGGGGTTGGTATTTTTGGTATTGAATTGTTTCTTACTAAGGACAAGAATATTTTGGTTAATGAAATAGCACCAAGACCTCATAATTCAGGACATTACACTATTGAAGCCTGCTTCACATCTCAATTTGAAAATTGCCTCAGAGCTGTTTGCGGATTACCTCTTGGGTCAACTAATATGATTACTCCTGCAGCTGTTATGATAAATCTTCTTGGGACTCGTGAAGGGGGAGGTACTCCCTCAAGTGTTATTAATTTGTTGAGGCATCCCAAAGTTCATCTTCATCTTTATAACAAAAAATCTTCGAGAATAGGCAGAAAAATGGGACATATCACAGCTCTTGGCAACAGCCAGACAGAGGCTTATAATAGAGCTAAATCAGCATCAGATGCGTTAGAATGGTAAAAATCAATAAATGAATGTTTCTCATAAATATTCTGATAAAACTATTCTTATGGTATCAGAACTAAACCCTTGTCGGAGTAAGTAATTATAAATATATTTTTTTCTTTCCAATCCTTCCATAGCTGAAAATTTGAATTTAACTTTCTCAACCTTTCTTCTGGCATTCTCGTAATCATTTTTATCATCAAAGAGCCTGTTTATATATTTGCATATTATTTCTTTTGAGATACCTTTCCTCGTTAGATCAAAGATTAGTTTTTTTCTACTTGGGGATTTTCTGCTAAGACTGTCTTTAATAAATTTTTCGGTAAATTTATCATCGTCCAAATATTCAAATTTTTTTAAGAATTGAATACAATTTGCAATTTCAAAGGTATTATAACCAAGGCTATGAAGTTTAATCCTAACTTGATTTTCGGTTCTTGGCTTATAGGATACAAAGTTCATAGCAGTTCGTCTTGCATCAAAAATTCTTTGCTCTTTTTTAATTTCCAATATTAATTTATCATCAATAGTTTTGTCCCTTGAAATTTTGTATTTAATTACCAAATCCATTGATAGAAAAAGAAGATTTCCGCTATAGAGTTCGAGCTGACAGAGCTGTTTTCTTTTCAGGTATTTTATCTTTTTAACTTTCTCCAATATTGCTTTTTGTTTATTTACTCAAAATACTAATAGTTAATTAACGTTACAAAGAATTTAATATATCTAAAAACTATGGAAAACAAAAATAAAAACTCAGGGAAACCAACAGATATAACACAATTATTTAAGGAGTTTTTCAAAAGCGAACAGGCAGGGGGAATAATACTTCTTGTGTGTGCCTTGATTTCATTAATTCTCTCTAATTTTGTTTTCCATCAGTCATATTCGGATATCTGGCAGATTAAAATAGCGGGCTGGAGCATTGAGCATATTATTAATGACGGGCTGATGGCAATATTTTTCTTTTTGATTGGTTTGGAGCTTGAACGGGAGATTTATCGCGGAGAACTTTCCAACATCAAAAATGCAATGTTACCTGTGATAGCGGCAATTGGTGGTATGATAATACCTGCTGGAATTCATCTTGCCATAAATTTTGGAACTCCAACAAAATCCGGTTTCGGGATTCCTATGGCAACCGATATTGCCTTTGCAATCGGAATTCTATCAATTCTTGGCAACAGGGTCCCGTTTTCTCTGAAAGTATTTCTGACTGCCCTGGCAATAATTGATGACCTTGGTGCTATATTAACAATAGCCATATTTTATACTAAAGAACTATCTTTTCTCAATCTGTCTATCTCGCTAGGGATTTTTGGTGTTCTCATAATTTTGAACAGGTTAAAAGTTCACGTAATTTTGCCCTACATCATTGGTGGAATTGCAATGTGGTATTTTATGCATTATTCGGGGGTTCACGCAACGATAGCCGGGGTCCTTCTGGCATTTGCTATACCTTTTGGCGATGGTTCCAAAAAATCTCCTTCATACAAGGTGCAACATTTCTTGCATTATCCAGTAGCATTTTTTGTTCTCCCGCTTTTTGCGATTGCTAACACTGCTATTATTATTCCATCGGATTGGTCGGCAAGTTTATTCACCAATAATAGTCTTGGTATTTTTTTGGGACTCTACTTTGGTAAATCCATTGGTATTACCTTATTTGCCTTCATAGCTATTTTTCTTGGTCTGGCAGTTGCTCCAAAAGATTACAGTTTTAAAAACATCTTGGGTGTTGCTTTCATTGCAGGGATTGGATTTACTATGTCAACATTTATTGCCTTGCTTGCCTTCACCGATAAGACAATTGTTGTCTCTTCGAAAATATCAATATTGATTTCATCTTTGATTGCCGGATTCACTGGGTTTATCATTCTGAAATTAACATTAAAAGATCCCAAACTAATTAAATAAGCTTAGTAATTTATCACAAAGGAGATATATGAAAATAATAATCTTTTTTTTATTAATTTTTAATATAGGAGGTTTAATGGCTTTAGAAGTAGGCAACAAGTTGCCCGAAGTTAATCTTTACGGGTATGATTTGAAAGCGAAGAGCTTGAATGAGTACAGGGGTAAAAATTTACTTATAGCTTTTTTCCCGGGTGCTTTTACGGGTGTTTGCACAAAAGAAGCTTGCACGCTTCAGGATGGACTTGGCAGCTTCAGTCAAATGAATGCCGTAGTAATAGGTATAACAGTTGATTCACCTTTTTCAAATAAAAGTTGGGCAGATAAAAATGGCGTTACTTTCCCGATATTCTCTGATTATTCTCGTCAGGCACTAAAAGCCTTTGACGTTGAATTGAATAATTTTGCAGGAATGGAAGGCTATACCGCTGCCAAAAGGTCTGTCTTTATCTTCGATAAGGAAGGCACTCTAAAATATAAATGGATTAGCGATAACCCGGGAATAGAGCCCCCTTACGACGAATTAAACACAGAACTTTCTAAATTATAAATTCCATTTCATCTTTTCTCAATACCGTCAGGAAATTTTCCTGCCGGTTTTATTTTTAATTGATTAATGTTATTTTAAGCCATTTGTTTTATTTCTCAAACAATGATAATTTGACTTTTTGTTTTTTCAGGAAAGGATAAAAGTGCTTAAATTAGCTTTTATTTTAATTTTTTCATTTATTAGTTCTTTAACAGTTTTGGCTGATAGAAAATACGAAATATATGATTCGAAAACAGAAGAAAGACTTACACTTCAAGACCTGGCAAAAAGGTCTTTGAATTATGACATTGTTTTTTTCGGAGAATTTCACGATGATTCCATTATTCATAAAATTCAGGCGGACTTTTTTTCTGAATTCATAAAAATAAACCCAAAAACCGCTCTTTCGATGGAAATGTTCGAACGTGATGTTCAAAACATCCTAAATGATTATCTAAAAGGCATTATTACCGAAGAAGAATTCATTAAAAACAGCCGACCCTGGCCCGATTATAAGCAATTTTACAGACCGCTTGTCGAACTTGCAAAAGAGAATAAGTTGCCGGTAATTGCTGCTAATATTCCCCGAAAATACGCAGCTCTTTATGCTGTTGAAGGTATGACTGCAATCGAAAATCTTCCATCGGACGAGAGAAAGTATATAACGGCATCTCTGACCATCAATGAAGATGAATATAAGGAAAAATTCATCGGGACTATGACTGGAAATTTTGGAAATAAAAAACTAAATCCTAATCAAGAAAATTTGATTTTGCTTTATTACGGAGCACAATTAATCAAAGATGAAACGATGGCTGAAAGCATTGTTAATTTTTTTGATGCCAATTATGACTACAAAATACTTCATATAAACGGCGATTTTCATTCAAATAATTATCTTGGAACTGTTCAAAAAGTTATCGAAAGAAATAAAAAATTAAAATTAGCAGTTATAACACCATTATATGTTGAGGCTGGCAAAATTCCTTTATTTGATAAATCATTCTGGAATAAATGTGATTTTCTTATTGTTCTTGAAGACAAACCAAGAACACCAATACCACCCGGTATGATGGGGGTCCATCTTGGAGAAAATTATGCTATCAAGCACAGAATTGATGTTAATCTAAAACCAAATGAAAACTATATTGAAGGAACCGATACGATTACATTCAGAAATCCGATTGTTAAATCCGGAAGCCTTTCATTGATCAGGGATTTGAAAGTCCATAGCGTAACAAGCCCGCAGGGCAAACTGGATTATAAGGTCGAGTTAAATGAAAACGACAGTCTGTATAACCAGATAGTAATCACAAAAAAGGATGTTGAAACCAAGACGGTCGTGGTGAAATATTCAGGGAAAATTTATTATGCCCCCGATCTTACTTTGCTCAATGTTCGTCATTCGAATACACCCGGAATAATATCTGGAAGGGAAGGAGAAGGGATTTATCTTCCTTCTGGTAGTCTTTATCCAAAAACTGATAAAGATTTGGCCGAAATTGAGATCAAGGTCTCAATTCCCGAAGAGTTTTCTATAATTACAAGTGGAAAAGAAATAAAGGCTACAATTTTGAATGGTATTAAGAAATATCACTATCAATCTGAGCTGGCTCATGACGACATAACCCTCGTTGGGGGCAGATATTTCAGAAAGGATACAGTTTTTGATGGTAAAAGATTCTCCTCTTTCACATTCGGCAAAAGCGACAACATCGAAAAATATCTGAAAGCCTCAATAGATTATTACAAATACTATACAGAACTTCTGGGAGAATATCCATACTCCAGTTTCAGTATAGTCGAGAATTTTTTTGCAACCGGTTTTGGGATGCCCGCATATACCCTATTATCCAATAAGTTGATGGCAATGCCGATGATATTGCTTTCGCCCGGATCATTGGCTCACGAATTTGTTCATAACTGGTGGGGAAATAGTGTTTATGTTGATTACGAAATGGGCAACTGGTGCGAAGCTCTTACTACTTTTTGCACAAATTATTTTTATAATGTTATTACAAAAAACGAAGCCGGTGCCCTTGATTGGCGAAAGAAAGCCCTTATTTCGATTGCTTCTCTTCCGGAAAAATCAAAATACCCAGTTTCGAAATTCAAATTTCAGTCAGTTTATGATGATGCTACTATAGGTTATCAAAAAGGTGGTTTTATTTTTTATGAAATAATGAAGTTAATTGGCGAAAAAAGATTTTTCGATGCTCTTAAATCATTTGCCAACAAGTTCAAAGGGAAAAGAGCTTATTGGTCTAATCTTATCTCGGCATTTGACGAACAAAATAAAAAGGATAGCCTGAATTTACCTTTGAGGAAGATAATGGATCAGTGGCTTAACGAAATTGACGAACCAGTTTTGAAGCTCGAAAATGTTGCTGTTGATAAAGATTCAATCTCTTTAGAAATAATTCAGGACAAGGAATTTTACTTGTCTTTGCCGGTTGAGTTTATTACTGACAAAGATAGCAACAAAACTTATGTAATTTTAAAATCCAAACGAAATTCATTTAAGTTTTATAGACCTGAAAATCTGAAATCAATCAGAATTGACCCCTATTATGAAGCCCTAAGAAAAGTCTATCCCTGGGAAATACCAACAAGTTTCAATCAGACTTTGTCGGACAATCCATTGATAATACTACCATCCAAAAGTTCAAAAGATTATACAATCTATGAAGAATTTACAAAGCTGATGATAGAAAGCGATTATAAAGTTGATTATAAATCTGTGGATGATATAAACGAAAATGATTGGATTAATCGCTCTATTATTGTGATGGGTGATATCAAAGGTAATACTTTTTTCTCGAAGTTAGAAAGCAAATTTCCAGAAGGAATTGATATCAAGGACAAAGAAATTGAAATTGACGGAAAAAATCATGATCCCATACAAAACATATTACTTTTAAATATGGGTCATCCCACAAGCCGAGGAAAATATTGCAGTATCATTTATCACACAAACATTGATTCAATTAATCCGTTAAAAAGACTTTTCCGTTATTTGAGTTTTTCGCTGGTTGTTATTGATAAAAACATAGCAGGAAAATCTGTAGTTGAAAAAGAGATATTTCCTGAGACTGGTTTGATAAATATTCTAAGATTTGATGTGAGATAATTTATGAAAAAATATAACAGGAAACTGATTCTTGGTTTAATAATATTTACAGTGTTAGTATTAATACTTATTGGTTGCTCAGATCAGAATAATAAAATGCCGAAATACACAGTAACATGTTTGCCGCTTAAGTTTATACTGATGGAGATAATTGGCAATGAGGAAGACATTGCAGTATTGGTTGACGCCGGTTATTCCCCGCATACTTATACACCACCGCCTTCGGTAATGAAGAAAATGGAAAATTCAGAAATTATATTCTACATTGAAGAAAATTTTGATAAATGGGCTATCAAAGAATCATATAAAAATCTAACTGGTATATTCAGGCTTCTTCCTGAATCATTCGTGCTGAGATTTTCTGAAAATGAGGTTGATCCTCATTTTTGGACAGACCCTCTTGCTGTTAAAACCATTGTTCCGGATTTAACACAAATTTTGATAGAAAAGGAACCCTTAAAAGCCGAAGAATACAAAGAAAATGCGAATAAGTTTATGGACAAGCTTAGTCAGCTTGACCGTAAGATTAACGATATCCTTGAACCTGTTAAAGGTTGTGAGGTGTATCTGTTTCATCCTTCTTTCAATTATATGCTAAAAAGGTATGGGTTGGTTTATGCTGGGTCAATTGAGGAATCGCCCGGCAAGGAACCTTCTCCAAAATTTATCTCTGATTTGATTTCAAGAATAAAAAAATCAGAGTCAAAAGCTATTTTTTCAGAACCACAGCTTTCTGAAAACTCAATTCAGGCAATAGCCGAATCATCAGGTTTGAATATTTATATTTTAGATCCTCTGGGGGGGATTGAAGATAGGAAAAATTATTTCAATCTTATGCTTTATAATGCTCAGGTTTTACAAAAAGCACTAAGTAATTGAGGTGAAATTTGGTAAACCAAAACGACAAACAATCAGATGAAAATGCGGTGATATTTGAGAAAGTAACCGTCAGGTTCGGAACTCACACAGCTATTGAAGATATATCGCTTGAAATCAAGGATGGGCTTTTTATTACAGTTGTAGGTCCGAATGGTGGCGGCAAAACAACTTTTCTGAAGTTAATCCTTGGTTTGCTTGAGCCAAGCTCAGGTGTGGTTAAGGTTTTTGGTGTTAAGCCACTTAAAAACGCAACACAGGCAATTGGCTATGTTCCTCAAATCAAAACATTCGACCGCTCTTTTCCTGCTCTTCCGATAGAATTAGTAGCAACAGGATTAACTGGATATTGGATTGGAATTTTGTCAAAAGAACAAAAAAAATTAGCGTTAGAGGCACTTGAACAGGTTGGAGCGACCAAGTTGGCTAAAAAGCCACTTGGGAAGCTTTCTGGCGGTGAACTTCAAAGGATTTTTCTTGCAAGAAGCATCATCCGTAAACCCCGTCTGCTCTTGCTTGATGAACCTGCTTCTGGAATTGACGTTGCCGGTGAAATGGATTTCAATAATATTCTTGAAGATTACAAAAAGAGGCAAAATGCAACAATAATAATGATAACTCACGATTGGGAATCAGCATACCACCATTCGGATTATGTTTTATTGCTGAACAGAACAATTATCTGTTATGACGTGCCAGGGAAAGCATTCAGTGAAAAGTGGTTAAGAATTGCTTTTGGTCATCTTGGTCACGCTCACGAAATGATATTTGGAGTAAAGAATAATGCCTGA
The DNA here is from genome assembly GCA_938038165.1 of Candidatus Kapaibacterium sp. GTDB lineage: Bacteria > Bacteroidota > Ignavibacteria > Kapaibacteriales > UBA2268 > CALHRB01. The sequence continues at coordinate 9,844 of CALHRB010000011.1, forward strand.
CATCCTTGCAATGGTATTTATGCAAAGAGCTTTGATAGCAGGGCTGCTTGTTGGATTTCTAGGCAGTTATTTCGGAGTTTTCATCGTCCAGAGGAAAATGAGCTTTATGGGTGACGGGCTAGCTCACGCAGCTTTTGGTGGGATTGCTTTGGGGCTTCTGCTCGAAACTGAACCAATGTGGATTGCTGTTCCTTTCACTCTGATAATTTCGATTGCAATCACATTAATTCGAGATAAAACAAGGCTCGAAATGGATACTTCAATCGGGATTTTTTTTGCACTTTCAGTAGCTCTTGGAATCATATTCATTTCTTTGAGAAAGCATTACACAACCGATGCTTTTACTTATATGTTTGGCTCAATATTAAGCGTGAACACATCTGATTTGATTATTTCATCAACCATAGTTATTATTTCTATTGTTTTATCCAGTAAATTTTGGAGAAAATGGGCTTATGCGACCTTTGATTCCGAGCTAGCCAAAGCCGATAAACTGAACACAAAATTTGACGACTATCTTTTGTCTGCCCTGATATCAATTTCAATTGTAATTTCGATTAAGCTTGTTGGAATTGTCTTAATAGCTTCTTTCCTTGTTATTCCAGCAGCAAGTGCAAGGTTATTATCAACAACCTTTTTCAAAATGACTATTCTTTCGGTTGTTTTTGGATTAACGAGTTCTCTGGCAGGTTTGTTTCTGTCGTATTATCTCGATTTGCCAAGTGGAGCAACGATTATTTTAGTTCAGGCTGTAATATTTTTTGTTGCAATGAGTTTAAAGAAGTAATATTTCAAGGTTTTATAATCAGAATGGTTTTTTGTTATGGATAAATTTGATGAAATAAAGAATAACTGGTTTAATGTTCTAAAAAAAGTTTATAATGCGGCAAGGAAAAATCAAAGAGACCCCAATAGCATCAAAATTGTAGCCGTTTCGAAAAGTCATCCATCCGAAATAATAGCATTGGCTTTAAAAGCAGGCTTAACAGTCTTTGGAGAAAACTATGCCCAAGAATTAAGGGATAAACATCAATATCTTACTGAAACTGGCATTCAAACCCCAGAATGGCATTTTATTGGTCATTTACAATCAAATAAAGTGAAATACATAGCTCCGTTTGTGAGTATGATACAATCAGTGGATTCGCTTAATCTTGCCGAAGAAATTTCCAGACAAGCAGAAAAGAATAATCGCAAAATTGACATATTATTACAGGTTAATACTTCGGGCGAATATTCAAAATTTGGTTGCGACCCAGAAGCCACATTAGCTTTGTACGACGGAGTTTGTAAAATCAAGAATCTAAATTTACTTGGTTTGATGACAATTGGAACTTTTTCAGATGACGAGAAGTTAATCCGCTCAGAATTCAGGCTCCTCAGGGAGCTCAGGGATAATATTAATAAATTAAAAGGAATAAATCTTACTCATCTTTCAATGGGAATGTCTCACGATTACGAGATTGCAATCGAGGAAGGAGCAACAATTGTGCGAATTGGGACAGCAATTTTTGGGGAACGAATATATACTTGAAAATCTATTTACTTATAAAATAAATTTGAATTTAAAAGAATAGAATTTTTGATTTATATTTGTCTTTTAGCCATTTCTTATATTTAGTTTTATGAAAATCGAAGAGCTATCCGAAAGAGATTTGCAGGAAGCAGTTCATCATTTAATATCTGACCCATCAGTTGTCCGGCAGACTCAATCAGGTAAAAGAATACAAATCCTATCTCCGGGTCGGCATAATTTTCATCAAGGACCTGATTTTCTCGAAGTAGCAATTTTTCTCAATGGTTCAGTTATTGTTGGGGATGCTGAATTTCATAAAAATACATCTGATTGGGAAAAGCACAAGCACTCGAATGATAAAAACTATAAAGATGTAATTTTGCATTTGGTCATCAATGACGATTCACCAATTTTTGATTTAAATGCTGAATTATTAATCATCAAACCGGATGAAATTAAAAAAGCCTGGCAGGAACTTAAAGATGAAATTCAAAAAGAGACGGACCTTTCTTCAATTGAGGACTTACAGCATTTTGCACTGCTAAGACTATTGAGAAAGACAGCTGAGGCTCAGAAGTTATTGCGTCAGTTTGGCTTGGATTCAGCTCTTTCAAAACTCACTGAGGAGTTCATACTTAAATATTTTTCAAGGAGGAAAAGACCCATTTATTCAAGTGAAGATTTAAAAAACATCATAAAATCTATAGGCAAATCCTCAGCGCTAAAATTTTTGGAAGAGCTCGAAAGTGGATATTGCAGCTATATAGCTGATACTCTTTATAGGCTTTTAAAAGAAAAAATATCAATCGAGGGAGCTCACCTGCGAAGAGAGCTAATACTGAATTGTGTTCTACCTCTGGCTATATCACTTGCCAACGAAGAAGCACGTATCAGTTTATTTCTTTGGTTTTGGTCAACCCCATCATTACACAAATATGGCATTTTAAAAAGAAAATATCCTGATTTACCGCAGAATTTCTTATGGCAACAGCAAGGAATGCTGGAATATATGCGATTATACGGACGAAAGCCAAATATCGTTTCCGAAGCTATCAAAGATTACGGCTTTGCCGAAACTCTTTCGTTTTATCGTCAGGGGAAATCGCCTTTTAAGGAATTTGAATAAAAAAATTGTGTGATTTTAATCAAGAATTAAATCTTGAAATATAAATCACACAATTAATTAGGCTTTTAATATATATATTTTACCAAGCCCTGTGGCCGCCTCTATTGAATCTGTTATTCGGTTTTTTCTCTCTTGCTTCATTAACGGTAAGAACTTTACCGTCGTATTCGGCTCCGTTTAATTCACTAATGGCTTTTCTTGCAGAATTATCGCCCAATTCGACGAAACCAAACCCTCTTGACCGTCCGGTTTCACGGTCCATTATAACTTTTGCTGAAACAACCGTTCCAAATGAAGAAAATACTTCCTTCAAATCATCTTCCGTTGCTGAAAACGGAAGGTTTCCTACATAAATATTCAAAAAAAACTCCTAAAAAAAAATGATAAAAAAGTGTTATATAGATTGGATATTTCGTAAGTATTGGAGTGAACCTATTACTTGGAATATTAAAATCTAAATTTATATAACATTCAAAATTACGGATAAATTGTGAATAAAACAAGAAAATAATTTAAAATGATGAATTAAGTTCCTCTCTGAATATTTTTAGAGCATCCTCAAAAGGCGACAGAACGCGCTCAAGAACACCTTGAACCATGGATATTGTTATTCCATAATTTGTTATGGGAACATTTGAAGCAACTGCATTTCTAATTCTCATCAGTTTTTCTCTTCTTGTGAGCATACAGCTGCCACAATGAATTATTACTCTATAATCATTTAAATTATCAGGAAAATCTCTGCCGGTTGAATAATCAATGACAACATCTCCTCCAATGTAATTTCTTAGCCAGCGGGGAATCTTTATTCTGCCAATATCATCTTCTAAAGGATGATGGGTGCAAGCTTCTGCAATCAAAATTTTATCTCCTGGCTTTAGCTTTTTAATTATTGCAGCTCCTCTGACTTCTTCATTCAAATCGCCTTTGTATCGTGAAAATAAAATAGAAAATGTTGTGCATTTTACATCTTGAGGGGTTTCCTCTACCATCTTATGAACAACCTGAGAATCACAAACTACAAGAGCAGGCTTTTCTTTAAGCTTGTTAAGAGCCGTTGAATATTCTGTATCCTGAACAACAACAGATAAAGCATTATTATCCAAAATATCTCTGATAGATTGAACCTGAGGAAGAATTAACCTGCCTTTTGGTGCTTGTGAGTCAATCGGAACAATAAGAACAACAACCTCATCTTTTTTTATAATATCGCTCAACAAGGGAACCTGCAAATTGTAATCATCTGGGATAATACTTAGGATACGGCTTTTTATTTGATTAATATAGCTTTCCCGTTGTGTTTTATTAGTGCTTGAGCATAAAACATATTGACCGACTTTATTGCCAAGCATACTCAAAAATGAATCAGTGGGCTGAGTTTCATCAATTTTATTAACAACTACAAAAAAATTGATATTTTTTTCGTTGAATTTTTCAATGATTTCGTTTTCGAAATCAGTCCAGACATTTGGCTCTGCTAAAAGAATACCGATATCGGCTCTTTCCAGTATTTTTATAGTTTTCGCTAATCGTTTAGCAGATAATTCTGTTACATCATCGAAACCAGCAGTATCCAAAAAAACGACAGGACCAATTGGCAAAAGTTCCATTACTTTTTCAACTACATCTGTGGTAGTCCCTGGTAATGGTGAGATTACAGCAACATCTTGACCGGCAATCATATTAAGAAAGCTCGACTTTCCAACGTTTGTCCTGCCAAAAATACCGATTTGCAATCTTAAAGATTTAGGCGTTGATTCCATTTCTTACTTGTTTCTTTTTTCTAAAGCCATTTTTAAATTTTCTTTTGCGAACTCATCGTTCGGATTAATTTTTAAAGCATTTTGAAAATCTTTGATGGCGGATTCCAAAAAGCCAAGGTTTGCATATGCAATGCCACGATTAACATAGACGTCAAAGTTGGTGGAATCAATATCAAGTGCCAGAGAAAAATCTGTTATTGCTTTGTCAAACATATTAATTTCAGAATAGGATAGCCCTCTGTTTATTAATGCATTCATGTTTTTCGGGTTTAATTGCAGCGTGGAGTTATAATCAGCTATAGCGGCTGAATAATTTCTCATGTCAAAATAAATATTTCCTCTGTTATAATATGAAAGTTCAAGGGTTGAATCAAGTTTGATTGCCGATGTAAAATCTAAGATTGCTTCTTGATTTTTACCGGTTTCCATAAATGCACTACCTCTTGCAAAATATGAATAAGCTGAGACTTCAGGATATTTCTTGATTGAGTTATTCCATAGACTTATTTCATCTTTCCAAGCGGGAAGTTGGGAAAAAGTAACAATCATTAATACAAAAATGTAAGTCCCAGAAAAAATATTTCTTGTATTTAATTTCTTTAACTCAGAAATGAAACCCACAAAAACAATTGAAACACCAAGCATTGAAAAATAAACATATCTATCTGCAACTGTCGAAAAAAGCTGGAAATAAAATGTTACAAGCCCTGACAAAGGCAAAAAGCCAATGACAAAGATTAAATATCCATAAATCAGTTTCTTATTCTTCTTGAAAACAAAGATCAGAAATAATGATAGGGCAAGAATGATATGAAGTATTAAGCTGAAAATATTTTTGAGAACAAAAGACGGTGTCCTGCCGTAATTAACAGCTAAATCAAGAGGATAGATTATTTGTTTGATGTAAAAGCCTATTGAATCTAAAAAAATAAGAGGTCTCGCAAAAAAGTTAATGCTTAAGTCAGTTTTTGATTCTGTTTCAGAGAATAAAGTCAAGATAAATATAGGTAAAATCAAGAGAATGAAAAACCAAGTCCTTTGTATTGTTTTAAGAATATTTTCCTTGATTAACATTTTATCAAGCAGGATTATAATGAATGGAAATACAAGACCTGTTGGTTTAGATAATACCGACAAAATCAAAGATATGCCTACAAATAACAAGT
>CALHRB010000012.1 GCA_938038165.1 Candidatus Kapaibacterium sp.
TTGTTGACTTTTTTCCGATGGGGTGGGATAATCCTTTAAGAATTGAGTTCTATGGTGATGAAATAGAAACTATTCGAGAATTTAATACCATATCTCAAAGGAGTATTAATTTCTACGACAAAGTGGAATTTAACTCAAAATTTATTTCTCAAAATGATTCAGACAAAGAAAACTGGGTTTCTTTTTCTGAATTTTTTGATAAAAATACTATTATAATTTATATTAATCCAGAGAAAATAAATTCTTCGTATGATCAATTTTCAAAACACGAAAAATTTTTTTCTATGGAAATCAATCCTCTGACACATGCAAATTTTGAATACAAAACATTTGAACAGCCAAGTTTTGGTAATAAGATAAAAAACTTTACACTGGAGCTGAAAAGGCTCTCATTCTTTGATTCTGATATTTTTATCTCGACCGATAGCGTCAATGGTTTGGCACGTTTGCAAGAAATAATTTTCAATGAATTGGACCTTTATGACAAATCCTTTAATTATAATGATGATAATAATAATGAATTAAAATTGTTTAAAACTATCCTGAAATCAAGCGAATCACTTGATGACAGCCAAAGAACAAAAGAAAAAATTCATTGGATAGTTGAGAGTATGTCAGAAGGCTTCCTTATTGAAAATCCTGAAATAGCTTTATTCACTGAACACCAAATTTTCAATAGAAAAAGATTAATTGACAGAAAGACAAATAAATCAAGATACAAAGGCTTGTCATTGACAGAATTGAGGGGTTTAAGGCAAGGAGACTATATAGTTCACATCGATAAGGGAATTGGAATTTTTGATGGATTCGAAAAGGTTAAAGTCGGCAATGGAATAATGGATGCGGTAAAAATTCTCTATGCCGAAGGGGATATCCTGTATGTAAATCTTAATTACTTGTCCAAAGTACAAAAATATCGTGCTCAAGAGGGTGTTGAACCAAAAATTAACAGGTTGGGATCAACTGAGTGGCTAAGAAAGAAACAAAGAACCAAAGATAAAATAAAAACTGCTGCACGTGAATTAATTAAGCTATATGCCGAAAGAAAGAAACAAAAAGGATTTGCTTTTGCACAAGACAGCCTTTGGCAAAAAGAATTCGAGTCATCATTCATCTATGAGGACACTCCAGATCAAGCCAAAGCTACAAAAGAAATAAAATCGGACATGGAAAATGAAAACCCTATGGACAGACTCGTTTGTGGTGATGTTGGTTTCGGAAAAACAGAAGTAGCTATAAGAGCCTGTTTCAAAGCAGTAGAGAACGGAAAGCAGGTTGCAGTTTTGGTTCCTACAACTATTTTAGCACAGCAGCATTATTTGACATTTAAAGACAGATTAACAAACTATCCAATAATTGTTGAGGCATTATCAAGGTTTAAAACTACAATTGAGCAACAAAAAATTATTGAAGATGTAAAAAAAGGTAAAATTGATATTTTAATTGGAACTCATAGAATATTGAGCAAGGATATCGAGTTTAAAGATCTTGGCTTATTGGTCATTGATGAGGAACACAGATTTGGAGTCAGTGCAAAAGAAAAACTTAGAGCTATGAAAATAAATGTGGACACTTTGACTTTGACAGCTACACCTATTCCACGAACTTTAAACATGTCGCTTATGGGAGCCCGTGATTTAAGTATAATGGAAACTCCCCCAAGGAACAGATTGCCAATTATTACTGAAGTGATGGAATGGGATGATAAAATTATAAAAAAAGCTATTGAATTTGAATTATCAAGAAATGGACAGGTGTTTTTTGTCAATGACAGAATTGGTAATTTAGAAAATTACCTAAAAAGGCTGCAAATGTTAATGCCAAAAATAAGATTCAGTTTGGCTCATGGACAGATGAAATCAAATGAACTGGAAAAAGTAATGGAGAAATTCCTTAGCCGGAAATTTGATGTTTTACTAACCACTAAAATAATAGAGTCCGGTTTAGATATTCCAAGTGTTAATACTATCATAATAAATTCAGCAGACAAATTCGGTTTAGCTGAACTTTATCAGTTACGTGGAAGGGTCGGAAGGAGTAACGAACAGGCATTTTGCTATTTGGTTGTCGAATCATATAAGAAATTAACCAAAAATTCGCTGAAAAGACTTCAATCACTTGAAGAATTTACAGAGCTTGGAAGTGGTTTGCAACTTTCTATGAGAGATATGGAAATCAGAGGTACTGGAAATCTGCTCGGATATGAGCAAAGTGGTTTTATAAATGATATCGGTGTTGAACTCTATCATAAATTACTTGACGAAGCTATAACTGAGTTAAAACTCGAAGAATTTCGTGATGTATTTAATTTAAAAAATGGTTCTAAAGAATACCTTAACAATCCTGACCTTGTAATTGAGCTCGAGAAGAATGGTTTAATACCAGAGCATTATATGAATATTGAGTCCGAAAGATTCTATTATTATAAAAAACTTTATAGCGTCCAATCGAATGATGAAATTGACTTAATTAAAAAAGAAATGATTGATAAATACGGTAAATTGCCAAATGAAACTCAAGAGCTTTTGTTTGCCATTAAACTTAGAATATTTGCTGTTAATACAGGTATTCAAAAAGTTCATTTAAAAAATGGACATTTAATATTAGACCTACCCCCCCTCGATAATTCTAATTTTTATAACAATGTTGAACCAGTATTAGTTGATTTTCTGCAGAGTTATGAAAACGGTGAAATATTAGAGACACCCTCCTCAAAAAAAGTAGTCTTCAAAATAAAATCAAAAGAAGAATCTGTTGAAATCCTATGGAAATTGAAAAAAATGATTGACCTCTTAATTCAATAAGATTAAATCGTTGCAATAGCCATCACAAAAAATTTAATACTGAATTAACTTAAATAAAAAAAATTACTCTCTGTTTTACTATTTTTTTAATATTTTCATAAAATTATTTTAGATTGAACTAATATATAATTTTATTAATTCAGAATTTTATTTAAATTGCTTAATTACTCGAATAGAATTTAAAATATCAAAAAAGTAATAGTGAAAATGGAAAACAATAGCTCGAAAAAAATATTGAACACCAATCCATATCCTGGTATTCGAAGTTACGAGCCAAATGAATACCATTTGTTTTATGGACGGGAAACTGCGCTTGCCGAAATTGTTGCAAAATTAGGCAAAAGCAGACTGCTTGCTGTTACAGGTGCTTCCGGAAGTGGTAAAAGCTCATTAATCAGAGCAGGTTTAATCCCAATTTTGAAAGATAAAGTTCCCTATGACAATAAAAAAATAATTGTTGATGAGCAATTACAAAAAAATGACTGGCGGGTAGTTATTCTTACACCAGGTAAAAATCCTCTTGCAAATCTTAAAAAAAGCATTGAAGAGAATCTTAAAGTCGAAATAAACTCAATGGAATCCGAACAAGAGAAATTGTTGATAAAAAGATTACTAAATGATTTATTAAACATTGAAAATAACAGAAAAGATCTGATACTAAAGCAAATAATTACATTATTAAACGCACATAGCACAAAAAACACATTGATTTTAGTTGATCAATTCGAAGAAATTTTTAGATTAAAAGACAGTCTTGAACAAAAGAATGATCAATCAATTACTAATTTCATATTAAATATTATAAACCTATCAAACGATGAAAGTGCATCAAGTTATGTTGTTATAACCATGAGAAGCGATTTTCTTGATGACTGCACAGAATACAGAGAATTATTTGATGCTATCAACAACGGACTTTATCTTGTCCCAAAAATGAGAAAAGATGAGATGAGCAACGTCATAAAAAAACCTTTGGAACTATCAGGTACTATGATCTCAGAGGATTTAGTGCAAAGGCTCTTGAATGAGGTTGGTGAAAAATCTGATGAACTTCCTATACTTCAACATAGTATGATGAGAATGTGGGATTATTGGAATAGAATAAAAAAAGACAAGAATGAAATAATTGAAATGAGGCATTATGAAGCTATTGGCACGATGGAAAGAGCATTATCAGTCCACGGAGAAGAAGTTTTCGAAAAAATTGAAATGGATAAGGGTAAAGCTGGCACTGATTTAACAGAAAAAATTTTTAAATCTTTAGTATTCATTGAGGATGGAAGGCAGGGAACACGAAGGAAATCAACAATTAAAGAAATCACAAGAATTACAGACTCAAATTTTGACGATGTTATTTTCATTCTTGAAAGATTTAGAGAAAAAGGTTGTGGTTTTATTATTATTGATGATTTTGAAAGAATTTCTGAAGAAAGTATTGTTGATATCTCTCACGAAAGTATTATGAGAGTTTGGGAAAGAATGAAAAACTGGGTCGAGGAGGAAGAGAAATCTGTTCAGCTCTACAGAAGATTGGCTAAAGCAGGCGAGTTGTACGAGGAGGGAAAAACTGGTCTTTTGGGAAATCCAGATCTTCAGATTGCTATCGATTGGCAATCAAGATATAAACCTAACAGAGAGTGGGGCGAAAGATATGATTATGGCTTCGATAGAGCTATCTCATTTCTTGAATATAGTAAAAAACAATACAATTTGGAGATAATAAACAAAGAGAACAAACAGAAAAAAGAACTTCAAAGAGCCAGAAAATTTGTTATTATATTGGGTGTGGCTTCGATTGTCTCTTTGATATTTTTGATTGTCTCTTTAAATTTTTTGATGAAAAGTGAAGCAAGCGAAAAAAAAGCAAGAGAAAATGAAAAGATAGCATTTTCAAGAACAAAAGAAGCTGACAGAGAAGCCAGAAAAGCTATTATTCAAACTCGTATTTCCGAACAACAGGGCGAAATAGCCATTGAACAAAGAAAATTAACAGAGGAACAAAGAAAATACGCTATCTTCCAGAAAACAATTGCCGAAAATGAAAAAATTAAAGCTGAAAAAGAGAAAAAAAATGCCGAGATTGCCCGCGATGAAGCCAACAAAGCAAGAGAAATTGCCGATGAACAAAAGTTAAAAGCTGAGGATAATTGGCTTTTTGCTCTTAAAGAAAAGAAAAAAGCCGAAGACGAACAAAAAAAAGCCAGAGAGTCCGAACAAAATGCCAAAAGACTTAGACTTCTTGCAATTGCAAGAAATGTTGCCATACAGGCAAATAAGTTACAAACATCTGTAAAAGGAGATCTTCCCTCTCTGCTTGCCCTTCAGTCCTATTTATTTAATAAAAATAACGGCGGGGACAACATCAACCCCGATATTTATAATGCCCTAGCAAGTGTTGCCGATGACAGACCAAAATTAAGAAAACATCAAGACGGAGTTAGAAAAGTTGAGTTTGCAAAAAATGGTAAATACTTTGTTTCTGTTAGCGATGATGGAAGTGTTAGAATTTGGAATCTTGAATGGTATAATTCTGAGTCTGTAAAACTTGCTACAAATGGTTTCGGAAAAAATGGCTTCAGAAGTTTAGCCATTAGCCCAAATAGCCGAATTATCGCAGCAGGATCAGTTGAAGGTGCAATTCTTGTATGGGAATTTGATGGCAATTTCGATGCCAAAACAAATTCAGATATTAAGCCCATAGTATTAATAGGACATAATGGAATTGTTGCCTCGCTTTCCTTCGGTCAAGATAACCAGGATTTAGCTTCAGCTGGAACAGACAAAACTTTAAGAATCTGGAATTTAAAAAATCCTCAAAATTCACAGATTATTGAACGAAGTAATGACAAGCTAACAGAGGTTGCTTTTAGTCCTGATGGTGTCTATCTTGCAAGAGCTTCAGAAGATGGGAGTATTTACTTTTATCAAGCAAAAGACCTTTCAAAAAAACCAATCATAATGGAATCCTCAGGGAAATCCATTACTTCGATAGCATTTCATCATTCTTCTAAATTCTTTGCTGCGGGCAATTCTTCAGGACTGGTCAAAGTATGGAATTTAAATCTGTTTAATGCAAAACCCATAGAACTAATTGGTCACATATCTATCATTAGTGCAATAAAATTTAGTGACAAATCCAGTCAGATTGCTACTGCAAGCTACGATGGTTCTATAAGATTATGGAATTATGAAACCTTAACTCTGCAACCTATTGTTATTACAAATATTGATGGATGGATTTACACAATAGCATTCGGTCCCAAAAGTAATCAAATTATCTCGGGTGATTCAGAAAAATTTATTCGGGTTTATACATCTAACATAGACCTGCTTGCAAGTAAAATTTGCGTTGATGTTTCCAGAAATTTGACAATTGATGAATGGAATAGTTATATCGGCAGCGATATTAGCTATGAAAGAACCTGTTCAAATTTGCCGTAAATCAATTTATTTAATGCTAATTTTCTTTCAAAAGAAATATGAATAGAAAAATACTCATCCAAAAGCCTATTAGTCAAAAAATTATTTTTTGTTTCTACTTTTTAATTCTCTTTTTTCCTATTTCTGTATTAAGTCAAACATATTGCGGTGATATGGCATTAGAAGAAGCCAGAAGAAAATACAGAAGCGGAAACTTTGATGATGTCATTTCTATTATTAACCGATGTTTGGATGGCGGTTTCAAACAAAACGAAAAAGCCGAAGCCTATAAAATACTTAGTCTAACCTATCTTGCTCTTGATTCTGTTCAAAATGCCAGGGAATCTGCTATAGAGCTTCTTTACATTGACCCAACCTATGAGCCGAATTTATTTGATGACCCTCAACGATTCATCAAAATCATTAGAGACTTAAAAGAAAAAGAAGGATCAGTCCTTGTTACCTCAGTATCGAAAAGAGCTGAAAATATTCTTGAATCCCCAGCAACAGTTATTATTTTAACTGATGATGAAATAAAAAGAAGGAATTATAAAGATGTTGTCGAAGCTATTGTCGATCTTCCGGGTTTCGACCTTGTTAAAAGCAATGGAGTATCTTACTCAATGATTTATCAAAGAGGTTATAGATCCATACTAACAGACAGAACTTTGCTCCTGATTGATGGTGTCGAAGAAAACGACCTTGTTTCGGATGCTATCAACTTATCCCGACAATATCCAATAGAAGATATAAAAAGGATTGAGATTGTTTACGGACCCTCTTCTACTATGTATGGAGCTAATAGCTTTGTCGGAGTAATTAACATTGTTACGAATAGACCAATTGATGGTTTAGAAGGTGATAAAGACATAGGGCTATCTATGCGAGGATTTATAGGCACGTGGAATACTAAAAATATTGAAGGCGAGGCAAAATGGAGACTCGGGGATTTGGCTTTATCATTAACGGGAAGATATTTCGAATCTGATGAGCAAAACTTAAGTATGTATAAGGAATGGGATATGCTAAGCCCTTCTTTTGACGATATGAAAAAAAACATAGATATTACTGGATTGGATGCTAATGGAAATCTAAAGGCAAATGAATATTTAAAAAAGAGTAAATTGGACAGCTTGTTTCCAAATAGCAATTTATATTCAATTAAATTCAATGAAAAAGGAGAAGCAGAAGAAATCAGATTGACCCAAAATGGTTATAATCAAGCTTTCAGACTTGATAGCATAATTAAAAACAGTGTCTATAAAAATAATCAGTTTAAATTCAACAATAAATCCAGTGACTGGTTAATAAGAATGAAAATTCAGGTTAAAGATTGGACACTGGGCATTCAAAGCTGGCGTAGTGATGAAGGTTCGGCACCCTGGTATAATGATAATAGCTTTATGTTTGGTGAAAATATATCTAGATGGATTTATTGGAATAGTTTTATCTATCTGAATTTTGATAAGGCTTTGTCAGACAAACTTTTATTTACTAACTTATTAAGTTATAGATTACATATAATTGACGGAAACACAAACTTTTTTAATTATTATGGATATAGCAATGGAAGGCTCTCTTTTCTCGATCTAAATCAGGAAAAACTTCCCACCTGGTCCCCAACTTATTATTTTAGAACTTCAAATCAATTAAGAAATGAGACAAGACTCAATTGGTTGCCTATAAATGAAATAAGTGTTCTTGGCGGTGTGGAATTCAGAAGCAGCATGATTCAGGGCGATTATCTGACATATAATGCTCCTCACCCAGAGGATTCTGGACTTGTTAAAAGACAAGGTTACCTTGGAACTGATCATTTTCGTTCTTTGGATATGGGAATTTTTGGACAGATGAGTTATAACATTTTAAAACCTTTAATTATAACTTTTGGCGCCCGTATTGATAACAACAGGATTCGAGAAAGTGGTGGCTATGGAACAGTTCTTAATTTTCGAGGAGCAGCTATATTTAGACCAGTTGAAACATTTGTCCTCAAAGGTATTTTCAGCGAAGCATTCAAAGATGCTTCCAATCTTCAAAAATATGGGACTATAACAGGAACAAGGGAACTACCTAACCCAACTTTAGCACCTGAAAAAGTTAGAAATTTTGAAATTGGTGGATATTGGATTCCCAATGATAATTTGCAAATTGATTTAACTGCATTTCTGGCTAATTATAGCAATGTTATAGGAACTGTCAGAGTTCAAAAATCTGATGGTTCTTTCACTCAACAATTTCAGCCAATAGGTAAGCAGGAAATTTCGGGCATTCAGGCAAATATTAAATATAAATATAGTTTCTTGACTTTTTGGTCGAATTTTACTTTGACCGAACCAATCGATAAAACAACTCAACTTAGAATAAGTGATATTGCCGATTATATAATTAATTCCGGGTTTAATTTTGAAGTCAACGAGTCACTGAATATTAATATACGTTCTAACTATGTAGGCAAAAGGCTATCAGGTAATGGCACATCAGGGAGTAAAAATCCAATAACAGAA
>CALHRB010000013.1 GCA_938038165.1 Candidatus Kapaibacterium sp.
TATGGCTCCTGTTTTTATTCCGATGTTTATGCTGCTTGGTTATCATCCTGCATTAACTCAGGCAGCATTCAGAATTGGTGACTCAGTAACAAATCTTGTAACACCTATGATGAGTTATTTTGCTCTGATCGTTGCATTTGCTCAGAAGTATGATGAGAAATATGGAATAGGAACAATCATCTCCACGATGATACCTTACACAATTTTGCTGACGGTCTTCTGGACACTTTTACTTATCATCTGGATGTTGCTCGGATTACCACTCGGTCCGGATGGACCTTTGTATCTAAATTTAAATTAAACTCATCTATGACAAAATTTTAACTTAATTGTTTCAAAAATTGAAACTCAGCACTTCATAAATTTTGAATTCTGAATCAGTAGCTGAAATGTTACATTATTAAAAGTTTAATTATAACACCTTAAATTTTCTAAAAAATAATTTGCTTGTTTTATTTTTTTTATTAGTTTAATTCTAGTTTAATTAATCTTTTATTGATTCTTTTTTACGAGTGATAATTAGTATTGTTCTGAATTTTTCATAAAATCTTAATTATTATGAAAAAAACCTTTCGTAATATTTGCATCTTAATAATTCTTTTTATTTCTTATTTTAATTTTCCTCAAAATCCAACTATCCAACAGATAATTGATTCTGTCAATCAGGATTCGCTAATGTATTTTGTAAGAGAGCTTTCAGGTGATGTTCAAACAGTTGTCAACGGACAATATGTTACTATTGTTTCGAGGCATAAAAATAATCCTGCAAATGAACTTGCGAAGGATTACATCAGACAAAAGCTTCAATATTATGGATTGAATGTATCCGTTCAAAATTTTAGTTCGACTGGTAATAATGTTATTGGAACAAAAGTTGGAACTCTATTCCCAAATAAAAAATTTATTCTTTGTGCACATTACGATAATATGCCCGCTGGTTCTATTGCTCCGGGTGCAGACGATAATGCAAGTGGGACTGCAACCGTAATTGAGGCAGCAAGATTACTTTCACAATATTCTTTCCCTTTTACAATAATTTTTGCACTTTGGGATGAGGAGGAACAAGGATTAGTAGGTTCTAATTATTACGCTACTTTGGCAAGAAATGCAAATGACACAATTATGGGTGTTATCAATCTTGATATGATTGCTTATGATAATAATAATGATGGTAAGGCTGAAATCCACAATCGCAATGTTGCTAATAGCGTTGAACTCTATCAGAAAATGTTAGAAGTAAATACTACTTATGATATAAATCTTAATTTAATAGGTAAAAATCCCGGTAATCCAAACAGTGACCATGGAGCATTTTGGGCAAAAAATTACGGCGCAATAGTTTTGACAGAGGATTTTAATGAATTCAATCCTTATTATCACACAAGCTATGATAAAATCCAGTATTTTAACCCTGATTATTTTCACAAAGAAGCTAAACTCGCTATTGGTACCTTAGTTACTTTAGCAATGTTTTTAGATTTACAAATTGAACATCAGCCGCTTTCTTCGACCACTGTTTCTGCTCCTATAAATGCAGTTGCAACCATATTAACTGGATTTCAATTGGGAACTGGGATAACAGCCCCAAGACTTTATTACAGAACAAAAACGGGTACAGGTGATTTTACGAATTTTGTTGAAGTTGTTGGACAAAGTTCTTCGGGGAATAATTATATATTCACTATACCACAAATTCCATTAGGAACGGTTGTTCAGTATTACATTGCTGCTCAGGATACTGAATTTACTTTTGTAACTACATTACCAAGCGGAGGTAGTGGATTTAATCCTCCGGGCAATATACCCCCAGCTGAACTGTTCCAATTTTTTGTTGCACCGAGAATTTTGGTATTTCAAGATCAAGCAATTAATCTGATTAATTGGACTCCTACTGGTAAATGGGGTCTAACTGATAATAAATTTTTTTCTTCTCCTTCATCTTTTACCGATTCACCAGAGGGAAACTCTATAAAATTTTATGCCTCTTATTTGATATTGAAAGAAAATATTGATCTTTCAAATTCTCTGGGTGCCGAACTTGAATTCAAGACTCAATGGGATATTGTAACAAATTGGAGTTGCGGTCAAGTAATGATTTCAACTAATAATGGATATACGTGGACATCTATTTCTGGGTTATATACTAGAATACGATACGATGGTGAACCTGTTTACGATGGTCTTCAATTAAACTGGGTTAATGAGAAAATGAATCTTAATGATTATACTGGTCAAAATATTAAATTACGATTTAAACTTAGCACAGAGACAAATAATCCTCGAGACGGCTGGTATATTGATGATATTAGTCTTTTTATTTATAGTTCAGTAGTTTCTGTAGAATCAAATTCAATCGACTCAAATGGTTTTGAACTAAATCAAAACTATCCCAACCCATTCAATCCTTCAACTACAATAAGTTATTATCTTCCTGCTCAATCAAAGGTTGAACTGAAAATCTTTGACTTACTTGGTAATGAAATTGTGACTTTAGTTGATAATATTCAGTCAGCTGGTCAGTACAATGTGGAATTCAATTCAAACAATTTA
>CALHRB010000014.1 GCA_938038165.1 Candidatus Kapaibacterium sp.
ATTATAACTTCCTCAATAATACTTATTCAAACTTGATTCCTCAGGATTATGAGGGTCATTATGACTTTGACTATAATGAATTTAACTTAATTATTAAATTTGAAAATATCGGTTTAAAGACTATTGACAGAGACTGTATCATTACTTTGGAGTCTTTGAACAAGGATATTATAGTTTTAAACCCAAGCCGAAATATAAACGGATTGAAAAATTCGGAATCTAAATATGAAAATTTCAAAATAAAAAGACTAAAATACAATAATGCTAAAGCAGAAAAATTCAGAATTACTATACAAAATGAAAAATATGAATATCAGGATATTCTCAGTATTTTTATTGATAAATATGATTCTTTGAGTCTTTTTGATGATGGACAACTCAAAGGTGAATGGAACCTTGGGACATGGGGATTAGAGTTTGACGATGAATTGCATGAGTTTGTTCTGAGCGATAGTCCAAAAGGACTTTACAAGAATAAAAATGAAAATTACCTTCAGATGGTAAAACCAATCAATATTGTATCAAAAAATGCAGTTTTGGAATTTAAGACAAAATGGATGACAGAAGCAAATCGTGATGCTTGCGTTCTACAGATTTCAGCTGATAACGGAATATCTTGGAATTATTTGAGAACTCAGAGAATGATTGAAGGCGATGGAGCAGATAAATCAATTTTCATAAAAGGTCTTTATGGTTTGCACGGAACATTCAAGGATTGGGTCATTCAATCAGTAAGTCTTGAGGAGTATTATGGACAAAATGTATTATTCAGATTTGGATTATTAAGCGATGGGAGCAAAAATTTTGATGGGTGGTTTATAAAAAACATTAATATAAAATTTTATCAAAATGTCAATTCAACTGAATCAGTATTTGAGAGCGAAAAATTTCTTGTTTATCCAAATCCTTTTCATTCAGAAAATGAATATTTAAAAATTGAAACTAAGACCTGCGAAGAATTAAATTACAGAATTTACAATAGTACGGGTAATGAATATTTACTGCCTGAATATCGTGAAACAAACAGAAAAATACGTCTTGACCTAAAAATGCTTAACACAGGTTTTTATTTTATCGTTTTTTATAGTAAAGACAGCGTCAGTATAATCAAACTTTTAGTATTAAATTGATTTAAGAGAAAATAAATATATAAATTATATTTGTTTTAGATTATATTTTCAATAAATTGTAAATTATAGAATAATTAAATTTAAGGGTTAATATGAACAAAGCGGTAATAATGGCAGGTGGCTTTGGCACAAGATTGAGGCCACTAACAATGACAGTACCAAAACCAATGGTTCCAATTCTGAATATTCCAATGATGGAACATATTGTCAATTTATTAAAATTTCATAAAATTTCAGACATAGTGTCTGTATTATATTTTCAGCCAGAAATCATCACTTCCCATTTTGAGGAAGGATCTAAATATGGTATAGAAATGAAGTATGTTTTAGCACAAGCTGATTATGGAACTGCCGGAGCTGTAAAAAATGCTTATGAGTATCTTGATTCTCGCTTCATTATCATCAGTGGTGATGTATTAACAGATTTCGACCTATCAAAAGCACTTGAATTTCATCTTGCTAGAAAAGCAATGGCAACTATACTATTGACAAGGGTTACTAAACCTTTGCAATATGGCATTGTAATGACCGACCAGAACGGTTTGATAACCCGATTCCTTGAAAAACCAAGCTGGGGTGAAGTTTTTTCTGATACAATAAATACTGGAATATACATACTTGAACCTGAAGTGCTTGATTTGATTCCGTATCAACAAGAGTTCGATTTTAGCAAAGATTTATTTCCATTAATGTTGAGTCAAAAATTACCATTATATGGGTATATAGCTGATGGATATTGGAGAGATGTCGGAAATCTATCAGAATATCAACTTGGACAACAAGATGCTTTAAGAGGTGAAATCAAATTAAATGTTCAAGGTGTAAAAAAGAACAATGTATATTTTGGAAAAAATACCAAAATAGCTCCAACTGTAAAATTCAAAGGAAATGTTGTTGTTGGCAATAATACAAGCATTGGCGATCATTGTGAAATTGCAAATTGTGTCATTGGTGACAATGTTTCTATTGGTATCGGTGTCAAAATGACAGGAACAACGGTCTGGAATAATGTTTCCATTGGAAATTTTTCAGAATTGAACGATGACGTAATATGCAATGATTGTATGATAGGTTATTCTGTTACGATTGGGGAAAATGTCTATATATCGGTAGGATGTACTATTGGAAATAAAGCCAAACTCAATCCGAATATAAAGCTCTGGCCTCTCAAGCATGTTGAAGAAGGGGCTACTTTATCAAATTCACTTGTTCAAGAAGAAAAATGGTTAAGGGAATTATTTACCGATGCAAGAATCACAGGTTTATCGAACATAGAAATTAATCCCGAGTTTGGTGCAAAGCTTGGTTCTGCCATTGGTATGGCTTTTGGACAAAATGTTACTTTGTTGGCAAGCAGAGATCCCGATAGAGTCTCAAGGATTATGAAACGTTCAATTACTGCAGGTATTTCATCTGTTGGTGTGAATGTAAATGATTTGCAAACCACCTCGATACCTCAGACAAGGCAGGAATTAAGAATTGGAAAGTATGCCGGCGGATTTCACGTGAGGCGTTCTCCAAGATCATCGAATATGACTGATATCATAATATTCAACAAAGAGGGTCGGGACATTCCTATTTCAAGAACAAAATCTATTGAACGATATTTTTTTGGTGAAGATATTAAACGTGTTCATCACGATGAAATTGGACATATTTACTATCCCGAGAGAACTAACGAGATTTATATTAATAGATATCTTCAAACATTAAACAAGGATATCATCAGGTCAAGAAAATTTAAATTATTAATGGATTATTCTTATGGATTGGCTTCCACAATATTTCCATATATATTGGGCAGTCTGAATGTGGAAACATTATCACTTCACGATTTTGTTGATGCATCAAGATATAAGCCCGATCCAACTATGGATACGTCAGGTGGCGATGAAGTAGCCAAAATAATGCGATCACTTCGATATGAGCTTGGATTTGTAATTGAACCGGGTGCTGAAAAGATATTATTGATTGACGACAGAGGAGTTTTGATTTCAACTCAAAGGCTTCTTTCAATTATTACAAAATTATTCCTCGAGACTCACAGAGATAAAGAACCTTATAAAATCGGAATTTCAATCATAGCATCAAATGAGATTGATGAGATAGTATCAAATTATAATGTTGAGATCGTAAGAATAAAAAATTCTCATTCAGCTATGATGGAAGCCACTCGTGACGAAAGCATAAAATTTGTCGGTGGCGTTTGGGGTGGTTACATCTTTACTGAATTTCTTTTTGCTGCCGATGGAATGTTCTCTATAGGTAAGATACTCGAAATGCTGGCGGCAACAAATTTAAAAATCTCAGACCTTGATGAACAATTGCCCAGAAGGTATCAATACCTGGTTAATGTAAATTGTCCCTGGGAGTCCAAAGGGACTGTTATGAGGAAAGCTATGGAATTTTCACAAAGTTTTGAAAGGCAATTAGTAGAGGGTGTAAAAATATTTAAGGACAATGATTCGGTCTTATTTCTTCCTGACAAGGAAAAAGGAGCTTTTACGGTTATTGCTGAAAGCAAACAATATGACACAGCAATAAATTTAGCCAAAAAGTATGCTACTATGGTCTCACAATGGGAAGAAGAAGGTTGAAATGCATTTGATAGACGTTCTCTCGAAAAAATCGGTTAAGTTGAATATCTCTGTTGGCTCTAAAAATGATTTACTTGAAGAATTATTATTCTTAGCATCTCTGGGCGGGAAAGTCAGAAATTTTAATTTAGCCAAAAATTCAATATATGAAAGAGAGAATATTATGGTTACTGGCATTGGCAGGGGAGTTGCGTTGCCTCATTCAAAATCCGATGGTGTAACCAGTGTAACTGCATCAATGGTAATATTATCAAATCCTGTTGATTACGACTCTTTCGATAATATACCTATAAACATTGCAATAATGATATTAAGCCCCAATAAAAATCCTGAGTTGCATTTATCTTTAATCGGAAGGATAGCTCGTTTTTTTCAGGATGATACAAATAGAAAAAAGATTTTACGAGCCAAATCAATTGAAGAAATCTTCAAACTTTTAGAACTTTCTAAACTTAAAAATCAACTTATTTAATAATATATTTATAATGACGTCTTTTTATAACTTTTTTTGAAAATTATTTAAGTAAAATAATTAATATGATAGACCCTAATTCAGCTTTTGTTGATGAATTATTTTTTAATTTTTTGAAAGATCCAGACTCTGTTTCTGATGAATGGAAAGAATACTTCAAAAAAGGATATACACCTAAAAAATCGCAAATAGATTTACTTAAAATTGACTTTAAACCTTCAGAAAATTTAAAACAAAATCAAGGGGATAATTCTGATTCCAATGGTTCATATCAACCTTTAAGTTCCATTCAAACTAAGATTGCGGAAAATATGGAATTAAGTCTTAATGTTCCCACCGCAACTTCAGTTAGAACTATGCCAGTCAAAGCCCTTGACGAAAACAGAAGAA
>CALHRB010000015.1 GCA_938038165.1 Candidatus Kapaibacterium sp.
TAAATTTTATTTGATATCCCACCAAACTCTTGTGTTAATATTGTCAGGTCCTTGTCTATTAACAGCAGCATTTCTATTTTCAGAATTAAGAGCTTGTTCAATGATTGGATAAATAAATCTAACAGGGATTTTGTTCCCGTTTAAATTGGACTCGCCGGGTTTTAACGAAGGCAAGCCCGTTCTACGCCAATCGAACCAAGCCTCTAAACCCTGGAAGAACAAGGAGACCCATTTTTGAAAAGCGATTTGTTCGAGACCATCAGAACCGGGTTTATAAGCAACCTGGTTCATGTTCAAGTATCCATTAGGGACCTCCAATCCATAGAAATCAAATGAGGCTTGAATACCTTTTTCGTAATAAGTTTTTGCATCACCGCTTATAAGTCCTTTATTTGCAGCTTCAGCAAGCAAAAATTGCAATTCAGAGTAATTCATTATTACACCTTTTGCTACTTGTAAACCTTTTGGTGTGATAGCATCCTCAAAATAAAGCCTACCGACAGGAGACTGATTTTGCTGACCACCATTATAAGTCAGAGCCTTAACATCATCCATACCATTAGGTATTCCTTCGATAATTGGGTTTGCGGTATTTTCCGAAGCTGGTGTTGGTCTGGCAAAAATTTTAATTCTGGGATCTTGAAGCGATAACAAAGTGTCTGTTATAGTTTTGCTGATTCTATATTCGTTGAACGAACCAATCCTTGTGGTATGCAAGGGAAATTGATTGGGGAAGGCGGGCAGATAAGTTAGTGCAGCATTGTCAGAGTTGCTTTCCATAATGGGATAATTAGAATTATTTAAGATGGCTTGAAGCTCGGCACTGACGGATCTTCTGTCAGAAATTCTCATTAACATTCGAATTCTTAGAGAATTAGCCAACTTTTTCCATTTTTTCAAATCACCATTAAAAAGGATATCGCCTGCAATTTTTTCGTTGCTTGTCCCTATTAAATCTGATGCAGTTTTTAAATCAGCAAGCATTCCATTATAAATATCTTCCTGTTTATCATAAACAGGAAAATTAATACCATCGGTTTTAGCTTTAATTGCCTGTGAATAAGGTATGTCTCCATAACAGTCTGTCAGGACTGAAAACAACCATGATCTGATAATAATGGCAATAGCTTGATAATTTTTAAATTGCAGCTGATCGCTTTTGTTAAGCATGGTTTGAACATTTCTCAGGTTGGAATAGAATGTGTTCCAAATACTATTTCGTTCGCCCCAAAGATACCTGTCCTCATTGACAAATTGATTTTTGGCAGTATGCTGGACGACGATATTTCCAATTTCCCAGGATTCATAAACGAGAGTATTTAAAGGATTAGCTATAACTCCGGGCAGCAAAAGGTCTGGAGGTACTTCTGATGAAACGTTTGGGTTTGTATTAATTATGTCAAAATCTTTTGTGCACGCGTTTAAAAACAATAAGACATAAGAAAATATGTATAAAATCAAGTTTTTTTTCATTTTTTCATTCCCTTTCAGATACTAAAATTAATGTTAAAGCCAAAACTTCGGGTAGATGGAATAGTAACACTTTCAACACCGGGTATTATAGTGGAACCAGAGGTTGAGGCAGCTTCGGGATCAACGTGAGGGACATCAGACCACAAAAGTAAGTTACGACCAACAAAGGAAACATTAACATTTCTTAAAAAGAAAGATTCTGTCCATTCATTTGGCAGAGTGTAACCAATTCTTACTTCTCTTAATTTAACAAAGGAAGCGTCAAAAATCATACCTTCAATAAGCCTCCTGCCGAGCGTAATAGCAGTATGCCATTCACGAGAGGTAAGTTTTGACATTCCATTTTCTGCATTATTGGGTTTATAGCCAATAACCTTGCCGGTTTCATCTTTTATTTCGACAACACCGGGGCTAAAAACACCGTTTCCTTCCAGGCTGATATCGTAGCCATCGTCAGCATCTGAGCCATAGTTAGTTCGGCCTTCGAGTGTTTCAATTATTTGACCTCCTTCTCGGCCAACAGTTTGGGTATGAGAATAAATCTTACCACCTTGTCTAACATCAAAGAGAACACCAAGATTAACGCCGAAGATTTTTATATCGGCTCCGATTCCGGCAAGCCAATCAGGATTATAATTTCCAAGAAGAATTCTTTCGGTAGTGGCTCTTGGTCGAGCAACATATTTTATGTTCCCCTGAGAATCTTTTATTTCTCTGACATCATTGATAATTTGACCAAAATATGGGCTTGCGGGATCTTTCACCCTTTCGTAACCAATGCCATACATAGACCCCATTCTTTCGCCTACTCGTGCTTCAACAGTAATATATCTGGTTGCTAAGACAAAGTTTTTAATTCCTTCTGAAAGGGATAATACTTTAGAATCGTTTTTAGTAAAATTTATGAACAAATCCACTTGAAAATCATTTTCTTTGTAGGGAGTTCCTTTTAGCGATATTTCGAAACCATTGTTCTCAATTTCTCCGGCATTAAGCACTTTACTGTTGTAGCCGCTTGTAACACTAAGAGGAATTGGTAGGATTTGGTTTTTACTATTTACTTTGTAGTAGGTGAACTCTAACCCAAGATGATTATCGAAGAACTTCAAATCGAAACCTGTCTCGATCGAAGTGGATAGTTCAGGTTTCAAATTAGCGTTAGCAAGTTGATTAGATTCACTGAAAGTTCTGCTTGAACCAAAAGGATTACCAGGTATAAACAGATTAGTCAATTGATAGGGATCTGTGTCATTTCCAACTTGTGCCAGGCTTAATCTGATTTTAGCAAAGCTGATGAAATCGGGGACTTCAATCATATCGCTAACGATTCCACTCAAAGAAACTGAAGGATAAAAGTAAGAGTTGTTTTCTTTGGGCAGAGTGGACGACCAATCATTTCTTGCAGTAAATTCCAGGAATAAATAGTTCTTATAAATTAATTGGGCAGTTCCATAGATACTATTTATAACTTTTTCTGATATAGTTTGAGAATTTTGTAGCTCTACTTTTGAATTTCCCAAATTGTAAACCTCGGGAATAAGTAATTGGGGTGCAAGGTTTTCGAGGATGTTGTATTTTCTATACATTGTGTTACCGCCGAAGGTAGCTGAGATAGAAAAATCGCTAGTCAATATATCGTTATAAGAGAAAAGAAAATCAAAGTTATTTTCCTGTAAAGTAAGGTTTTCATTACGATAGAAACCGTAGGGAAATCTTTGAGTACTAAAGGCTCTTTTTCTGTCCCTGATTTCATCATTATAATCGGTTCCACCTCTTAGTTGTAGGCTTAAGACATCTAGCAACTGATATCTCAGAGTAATGTTTCCATAGAACCGATTAATTCTCTGACTGTTAGTATTTTCATATAAGTTAAAATAGGGGTTGTCGTGATAGTTATAGTTATAACCAAATTGGTTGAGTCCCTCTAAACCTCTTTGCCAATAATCTTTGCTTGCTTCGAGATCAACCTGACGACCTAACCAGCAATTGAACAAATACATTATATTTTCGGTTCCATAGCTTAAGTTTGGTCTGTTAGAACTATTCGAGTTTACATACGTCAAGCTGGCACTTGTTTTGAACTTATTTGTCAGATTATAACTACCGTTGATTGCAATGGTATTTCGGATTAGATCAGTATTTGGAATAAAACCTTTTTGATCCAGATTAGTCAGAGAAATCCTAAAATCACCAAGTGGATTTGAACCAGTAAAGGAGATATTATTTGTAAACGTTTTACCAGTCTGGAAGAAATTAGCGATATTATCTGGTAAAGCCACCCAAGGAGTAGGTTTAATGATGCTACCTGCCGGAGCATTTAAGTCCCCACCTCGCCACATTTTTTTATTACCTTTTTTATCGGTATAATACAAAATATTGCCATTAGCATCAACTCTTGGGGAGTTGAATTGTGGAATTAATTGTCCCATAAATCTTGGACCCCAGCTTTCGTCAGTACCGTCTCGAAGACCACCTCCGTTGCCATCAACAAAGGCAAATTCACCATTTAATCCCTGTCCGTAAACATTTTGATATTCAGGCAGTTTTAATGGAGTCTCGAAGGTCGTTGAGGAATTGAAAGAAATCCCCAGGCCTTTTTGTCCTCTGCCGGTTTTTGTTGTTATAATAATTGCACCATTATTTGCTCTGGAACCGTACAGAGCGGTTGCATTTGCTCCTTTGAGAACAGTTATACTTTCGATATCGTCCGGGTTAATTATACCTGCACCATTTCCATAATCAACGTCTAAATTATTTCTTCCGCTTGAACCTATGAAATGATTGAGAATAGGAACTCCATCAACAACAAAAAGAGGCTGGTTACTATTAATGTTTAATGACCTTTCGCCTCTTATAGTAACCCGGGATGAGCCTCCAATTCCAGATGGGTTTGCAACAATTTGAACACCTGCTATACGACCGGCTAATGAGTTTATGACATTAGTTTCTCTTACCTGGGTTATGGGGGTTGGATCTATTGTTTCAACAGAATATCCCAGTTCCTTGTCCTCTTTTTGAACACCAAGAGCTGTTACAACAATGCCTTTTGAAATTACACCAGTGCTAACAAGTTCGACGTTGATAACTGTATTGTTCTTTATTTCAATTTCTTGGGACTGGAAACCAACATAAGAAAAAACCAAAACGTTTGCATTATCAGGCACATCTAAAGAAAATGAACCATCAGCTTTGGTTATAGTTCCAATTCTTGAATTTTTTACTGATACTGAAACACCTATCAGAGGTGTTTTATCCTCTGTATTAATGACTTTTCCGCTGATAGTTCTGGTTTGAGAGAAAACTTCAAGTTGTGATAAGTTAAATAATATAAGAAATAGAAGTAAATACCTCATTGCACCTCCTTTGTTGTATTTTGTTTGTATAAACATCTGTTTTTATTTCTCATAACTTTTACTCCTTAATATTTAAACAAATATATGATTGCAAAATTTGTCTTTTTTTATTTGGATTGAATAAACATCAAGTTAATTAGAGATTAACCGAAAATGAGGACAAAGAACAAAAATAAATTTCTGAAAAAAAAAGTATTTAGAATAGAATCGAGAAGCAAAAACCGTTAATAACTACTGAAGATAAAAATTAAATTTTAACTAACATTTATATTTATATTTTTATATTTTGAAGAGAAATAAATAATGGAAATAATGATTAAAGCGGACCCAACAAAGGAAAAAAGAAAGAATAATAAAACAATAAACTCAAACCATGTGATTCTGGGGTTGAAAAAGTTTTTGACGAACATTACAGCAACACTACCAAGATAACCAAATGAATCTGAAAGATAAATTAAAAAACCGACATTACCTATGTTCTTGAAAGTTGCGATTAATCTTTCGAATAGAATTGTATTAAATGGAACATAACCCATGTATAATCCTATTCCAATCAGTATCATCCAGATAACTCCGTTAATCAGATTATAATTGAATAGAATTGTTGCTAACCCAAATATGGCAATTCCTGTAAAAATAATCAGATGCGATAAAATGAAGGCATGATAATTATTTTTAATTACAATCAAGGAAGCCATAAGTATTAAAAGTATTAAAGACACAGGGACTTCTGACAAAACGAATATTTCGTAAGAGTTTTTGTAACCAAGGGCATTCCAGATTTCTACGGCAAAATTGTCTCTTATGTCTCTTAATACGGTCAAAAAGACATAAATAAAGATCAAAATAATAAGTCCAAAAGAGTATTTCCTGAAAAAATCAATTCGGGACTTTTTATTCATCGGCTGTCTTTTTGTTCTTAATGTTTCATCAAACTCTGTTGGTGGTGGAATTCTGCTCAAAAGCCAGACAGAAAGGATTAAAAAAGGCACAAAGATTAAACCGGAGAGAAATGGCATCCAATACTGACTAACATGCAAATTATTAATAAAGAAAGAACCGACGCTTTTTACTAAACCAGAAGAAAAAATAAAGCTGACGGATAATCCCGCAGCAAGAAGCTCTGTGTTTCTTCGCCCTTCGAGAAAACTAAAAACTAAACCCCATATCAGACCTAAAGGCAAACCGTTTGTGAAAAGGAAAAATATATTCCAAGGCGGAGGCGCAATAGGAAAGAGCAATAAGGATACGCTTGCGACTGTAAATAAAATAAAAAAATACTTAATCCTTTCGTCTGGTTTAACTTCAGATATTATTTTTATACCCATAAACTTTGATAAAGTATAGCCCAGCACTTGTGAAGTTATTAATAATATTTTGTAATCAATACCAAAAAAAGAAATACCTTCGAATGTAGCAACTGCAAATGGCTTTCTGAAAGCATACATACAAGAATAAACACTAAAGGAAGTGATCATGGCATAGATCGAAAAAAAAATAGAATTTGAATTTTTAATCCAATTTTTTAATTGATCGTCAATTTTTTTAATCATCTTAATCTATTACAGTAGGATTCGATGGATTCAAGGAGCTTATTTATATCGTTATATGTTATTTTTCCTATTGTGCCTATTCGGAAGGTGTTCACTTCGGTTAGTTTACCGGGATAAATTATAATATTTCTTTCGCTGAGGTATTTATACATAATTTGAAAATCGAATAAATGAATGTTGGGATAAAGGAACGTTGTAATTATATAGCTTTGATATTCTGGAGCAATATAAGTATCGAATCCAATTTTTTTCATTCCGTTAATGAGTTGATTGTGATTATTGCTATATCTTTTTGCTCTGAATGAAACTCCTCCTTCTTGTTCAAGTTCAATTAGTGCTTGGTGAAAAGCTAATATTGAATGGATAGGGGGGGTGAATCTAAACTGACCCGTTTTCTCCATTCTTTTCCATTGATCAAAAATATCAAGGCTGAAAGTTCTGGCATTAGCTTGATTTTTTAAAAGTAATTCTTTTTTTGTAATAATGAAAGAGAAGCCCGGAACGCTTTCTATGCATTTATTAGATGATGATATCAGATAATCAATTTTGCAATCATCAAAGTTGATTGGAATCCCACCAAAACTGCTCATAGCATCCACAATAAACTCCAGCCCAAAATTATGGGCAATATTACCTATTTCTTTTATTGGATTAAGAATGCCTGTTGTTGTTTCACAATGAACAACAGCAAGGTGAGTGAAGCTCTTATCATTTTCAAGGATCTCAATAATTCTGTTTATATTTGGTATTTGATTTTCGGAAAAAGATAATTCAAGATGATTAATATGATGGATTAAGCACATTTTTGACATGTTTTTTCCATAGGCTCCATTTGAGACGATTAGCAGTTTTCCATTTGAAGGTATAACAGAAGAAACAACAGCTTCAATGCCGAACGTTCCCGATCCTTGCATAAGAATTGCCTCCCATCCGTCATTTTTAGACAGATTGGATACTTTTAAAATACCATTGAGCACATCTTTGATTATTTCCATAAATTCGGTGTCTCGGGAGCCGAGATCCCTCATCATTTTTTGCTTCACTGCTGAGCTGGTCGTAAGCGGTCCGGGTGTAAATAGTATTTTGTCCATATTTATTTCAAAAAAATAACAAATATCAAAATATTTAATTAATTATGAATAAATTTTAGATAAATAGGCAGTTTATTTTATTGACTTAAAAGGTTGATTTGGGATTTATTAAAGAATTTGAAAGAAATTAATCAAAGGATCGGTAATAAGATTATTGAAAGGAGATGGATTAGATAAATCCTATAATGATCATATCATTATTTTTGTTGATTCCCGAAATTATCTGTAGTATTTCATTATTTGCTTCCAAGATAATATCGGGTTTTAATAGTTTTTCGATCTCATTAAGAAAAGGGGGATAAAGAACTACTTTTTTTTGCCTTTTTAAATCAGCAAACAATCTCTTGAAACTTTTATGATATATTTTGGTGGGTTCGACTGCAATAAGGGTGATATTGTTAATTTTTTCTCCTTTTTCTCTTTGTTTAAAGATAATTTCACCAGTACTGGCAACAATTTGCTGTTCTTCGTAATCTTTAAGAATAAATTCGTATTGGAATATTTTGTCTGTGAATTCTGTAATTATCGTATTTTCAAATGGATCCCAATTAATTATGTCAGGAATGCTGCCATACCCTACGAATGATTTAATAATCTTGTTTTCGTTAGATATCTTTATCTGCCATTCTTGTAATCCAGCTTCGCTGAAGGCAGAAGGATAAAATCTGACGGAAGGAATAATTAAAGAACTTACAGTGTCTATTTTTTTTTCAATTTTGTCTTTTTTTTCTTTTCTATCAATAGAATAAATATTATAGATATTTTTTACGTATTCTATATTACTGGCAACTGATTCAGTACCATTAACTGAAACAAATACTGTTTTTAATTCTCCGATCAGGATTGGGAGAGGTTTCGGAATTTGGCGTTCGTAAATTTCCTTTATATAGACATTATGAGTAATAGAATTTTCAGAAAATAAGCTGTCGTGAATTATTCGTGTTTCTTTCAATTCTATTGTTTCATTATTTATCTGAGAGCTAAAAATGGTTGTGGTATCCCTTGTAAGTGTGGTATCGTAAATTATGTTTTGTTTGTTCTTGTTTATGTATAATAAATTAAGACCGGCAGAGATAGCAGTGAACTTCCAATCGGAAGATGATAAGTAGCTGTTAACTAAAAATTTAAACGAGATCTCGGGAGAGATACCTATTTTTCCAAAGGACAATATGTTTTCATCTAACGAAATTGTTGTTCTTGTGGAGAATATAAACTGACTTAAATTATTGATTTTGCCCTCGTGATTACCAATTGGGATAATATATTCTAAGTCATCGGGCGATATAATTGTTTGCCTCTGAATGAAATAAGTAGAAATCGGGAAATTGAAAGCAAATTGAAGTGAAAGGTTAATAGTATTGAAAAAATTATATCCAAAACCGAGTGAGAATTCAAAATTATTAATATTGGTTTCTAAATTGTGGCGGATCAGAGCTTCAATCGGTTCGCCTTGAATAATTACTGTTATATTTTCGAAGTCAAGGAAGTCCAATTTAGATTTTGAAAAGAGAAGTGAAGAAGTAAGAAAAAAATTATCGCTGATATTTAAGCTGATTATTCCACCACCAACAAAAACAGGGAAATTTTTTGAAATTGTCAAGGGCATGTCAGGCCTTGGAATATTGGGAAGAGAATTGAAATTATAGCTGTAATTCAAAAAAGAAATTTCGGATTTTGCACCAAAGTTTTTAATTAATGACTGGGAGTGTAACGATATCGCAGATACAAAAACAACAATTAAAAATAATATTTTAAATTCCGATTTCAAAAACAAAAAAAAATAATACTTTCGAATAGAGAGTAAATATAAGAAATTCAATTAAAAATCAGTTTAAAAATCTAAACTAACTGGTTTGATTAACTAAAATATCGTCGAGCAATTGAGAAGCCTCAGAAAGAAGGGGATCGAGTTTAACCGCCCAGTTCAACATTTTTTGAGCTTCATCATAAGCCAAAACTGTTAAAAAGCATTTAGCCGCACCAAGACAGGCTTTTGCATTGGTCGAGTTATATTTCAATGCCTCAGTATAAAGGCTAAGGGCTGATTCGGCATCTTCAAAAGAAAGGAAAATATCAGCTGTGTCAGTCAATAAATCGTCGAGAGAAATACCCAAACCGGTATCGAATTTTCTTGTTCTCCAGTTGTTGAAAAGCTCGGTTAAAGCTTCAAGAGCTTCGGTGTCGTTGCCAGATCGAGCCAGATATTTTGATTTGATATATTTAACGTCGGTGTTTTCGCTGTCAAGCTTCTCTGCTTCGGCAATATAATATAATGCTTTATCTAAATCAGTATGGTTGAGGTAAATCTCCGAAAGTCTGAGGTATGAATGAATCTTGTAGTAAATTTCTCCTTTATCTGATTCTAAAAAAATTAAAAATAAATTCTCTGCATTTTTAAAATTTTTGTTTAGATACTCAGACTCTGCATTTAGAAAATGATCAATATCGTCTTTTGCGTCAGTAAGAATTTCCTCGTTTTCCTTCGCTAAATCTAAATTATAGAGAAAATCTAACCTTGAAAGCAATTTAAGAGTGGCTTTTTTCCATGTCCAGTTGGTTCTTGCTTTATGAGAAGCAAGAAGACCTTTGATTTTAACAGACGATGGTTTAGAGTAAATTTCTTTCATGATTACGGTCAAAGCATCCTGTTCTGGCTCGAGAACAAAGGCTTCGCCGGTGAGCTGATGACCGTCAATTACATTACCAATAGAACGTTTCATCGCTGGGATATACCAAGCTATGTCTTCATCGGTAAAGTCATCAGTGGAACCACCTTTTGTAACAACAACAGGCAAACCGCAAGCCATTGCCTCAAGGGTTGGCAATGAAAAACCTTCGCCTCTATAAGGACAGACAAAAACATCGCAGGCTCTGTAAAGCGAAGCCATCTCCTGCTCGGTTAAAGAATTGTCAATATAGATTATTTCAGGGGAATTAGGCTTAACTTTCAATATTTCAATTTGTTCTTTTGCTGTCTGACCTTTATAAAATGAGTCTCCGCCCATATCTTTGACAACAAGGCAAACGTCATCTAATGAATTAAATGAACAAGCATAAGAATTGAGTAACACATCTATGCCTTTTCTGAAAATTGTTCCGCCAACAAATAGGAATTTGAGCCTCTTGTTAGTTTTAAGGTTGTATTTTTTGCCTGTCGGCTTGAATATTTCAGGGTCTATCCCATTTGGAATTACTTGAACTTTATTAAAATCAACGCCTGAATTAATAAAACTTTGTCGGGAATAATTACTTGGAGTCCAAACTTCGTCAACTTGATTGAACAACTCGGCAAAATCTTTTCTTAATGTTGAGAATTCCCAGGGTTGCATAATAATCCATTTGGCACCTTTCGGGGGTTCGAACTGAGGGGGCCACTGATGTCGGATCCAAACATAAGGAAGTTTAGAAACAACTTCGTCAACTTTTTCCTTGAAGCGAATGTCGTGCTTTATCAAAGCATCGTTTTTAATTGTTTTTTCGGGAAGATATGTTTCGGGTTCGTAGGGTATAATAGTTAACTCAATATTTTTAGCATTAATTAGGTTTGAACAATGCTCCCTGTTAATTAATGCAAGAGAATGATAAACAAATTGAGAGCCTTCCCACACTATGTTTAATTTTTTGTCTGTTGTCTTCGTCTTATTAGGTTTTTGCAGAATTTCTGGTTCATAAAACGAAGAGCCATTTGAAGAAAAATCAAAGCTGAGCTGCTGAGATTTGGCAGGATTATATCGAACCTCAACCCCGTTCCAGTCAAGAGAATAATTTGGAAGAATACCCTCCTGATCTAAAAGTCTTATTTTCCTGATTTTGTTTGAATAATTTGAATAGAAATCAAACAGAGCTTTCTGATAGTCACTGCTCCAATTCAATTTTACTTCGTAAATTTTGGAAGGTTCGGGTTTATATTTTTTATTTTCAATTTCTGAAAAAGCAGATATTATTATCTCCGGAGAGAGTTCATTCATACATTCGATATTACATTTTTTAGTCCAATAGCAATTGAGGCAGCTAAGGGAATCATTTCGGACTACAGAAAAACCAGTTGAATGATTGCCGACTAATGCAGGGTTGGTTGGTCCGGCAATCAGAAGAGTCGGTTTTTTGGCTAAGTTATGGGCAACGTGGAAAAAGACACTGTCAATTGTTATGAATGCATCGCAATAATTAACCAAAGCAACTTGCTGCCGAAAAGTAAAACCTTTTTCACC
Source organism: Candidatus Kapaibacterium sp. (assembly GCA_938038165.1). GTDB lineage: Bacteria > Bacteroidota > Ignavibacteria > Kapaibacteriales > UBA2268 > CALHRB01. Next base: position 11,682 of record CALHRB010000015.1, read on the forward strand.
ACAGTTTAATACATCAAGACCATTGGCATAATTTTCGTGAAGCCCAAAAAGTATGAATTTATGATTGACATATCGCTTTCTTAAACCGTCAAGTAGTTCATTGCCAAGGGGATAAGAACGTTTTTTATCTTTATTTGTAATTAATTGAAGTCCGATAATTTTGCTTCCTTTTGCAAAATCATTAATAACATTTTCTGCCCAAATGAGTTCTTCGTTTGTAATATAATAAATCAATTCTTTGGAATTTAGCTTGGTTCCTGCAATATTAGCGAGAATATCAATAAAATGAATACCGTTGTAATATTCAGGCAAATTAGCAATAAGATTGTTATAGTCAATAATCCTGTCAGAGTTTGCCAGTAGTAATTTTTCTCTCTCGCTATTCTGAATGATGAACTGTTTTATATCGGTATTTCCGTAAAATATAGGTTCAACCATCTGCTCTCCCGAAACGAAAATGTCAAGGTGAGGAAAATTCGTTTTAATTTGGTGTATAACAGATGTCATCATCAATGCATCGCCAAGAGCAGGTGTAATCCTTATCAGAATTGTTTCACCTTTTGAATAGTCGTAATTCCAGAAAACCGAGGAGAAGCTTGTAAGATTTTTATTACTGCTAATTTGCCTTATAATTTGAGCAGATTCCAAATTCAAAGGGTAAAGCATCCCGTTTTCTAATTTAAATCCGTCATTTCGGAAAAATTCGACAGCATCTTTTTTAACAATTTGAGACCATTTGTCCATAAAACGAATTCTGTTTTTTATATCCCTCGATGACATGGGTAAAAGCAAATCATTCATTTTGTCCTCTTTTAGCTTTTTGGTGCCGGACTCAAAATGATAAAGAACAGCCTTAGGATTATAAATGACTTTTTTGCCTGTTTGATTAACCTTCATACATAAATCTGTGTCCTCCCAGCCAAAATCATATTCCTCGTCAAAACCACCAACTTGTTTGAACAAATCAGTTCGAATTGCGAGGCAGGCACCTGTAACAAACTGGAACTGTCGCCTTAGATTAGCATATTTGAAATCAGAAGGCAACTGAACGTAAGCATGGAAAGGTGATTCGTCTTTATGGGGCATTGGACCAAAGACCATTCCAGCGTGTTGTATTGTTCCATCCTCGTAAAGTAATTTAGCACCCTGAATTCCTGTGTCTTCATTTTCTTCGAACTCTTTTATTATTTCATCATACCAACCCGGCAAAGGCAATATGTCGTTATTCATGAATATAAGATATTTGCCGGATGCTATTTTTGCACCCTGATTGTTGATTTTTGAATAGTTAAGATTTTCCTGATTCTTTATGACTTTTATTTTATTGCCCAAAGATTGTAAAAACTCCTCTGTTCCATCTGTCGAGGCATTATTAATAATTATTATCTCAACTTCCGACAAATCAACAGTTTTGAAAAGACCATCCAGACAATTTTTCGTGTAATGCAGTTGATTATGAACCGGAATGATGATCGAAGACTCGATACTTGTCTGATTGAATTGATAGGAAGGTTCGATGTCCTCTTTAGGAAGGATTGAACGATAAGCCTTATCCCAGCGATGGCAATTTTTTTCAATAGAAAAATCATTGTGAATAATCTCGTATGCATTTCTGGCAATGTTTTCTCTGAAATCCTCGTCTTCGATAAATTTTCTGATAGCATTATACCATTGCTCGTAATTATTATCAACCAAAACTCCAGTTACTTCGTTTCTGATGCTAATAGCATATTCACCGACATTGGAATATATACCCGGAATACCGCAGGCGGAGTATTCAATCCATTTGATATGTGATTTTGCACGGTTGAATGCATTGTCATTCAAAGGTATAACAGCAAAATCTGCTTCAATAGTTTGAAGTTTTCGAAGATATTGATAATAATCATTATAAAATTCATCTATTATCTTTACATTTTGATGATGACTCAGGGCAGAAAATGTTGTTCCGCCCCACATAAGAAGTTCAACGGCTCCGTCAAATTCGTTTAGAATTCTTCTCAGCACATCTTCTATTTCTTTAAAATCAGGCTCGTGGGTGATTGTTCCGCTAAAGAGAATTTTTACGGGACCATCGCT
>CALHRB010000016.1 GCA_938038165.1 Candidatus Kapaibacterium sp.
AAATTCCTTGTAATAAAACAATAATAAAGAACATTAAAAAAGTTGCAGATTTGCTGAATCTCATTTCAAAAAAAGGAAAAAGCAATAATAAAGTGAATAAAAAAAGAAAAGCTGACTCGAGCGTAAAAAAAGATAAGGGATAGGTAATTATTCTGAATAATTCATTTAATTCCCATGCATTCGAAGGAATTAAACCAAAATCCTGTGAAATCTTGAAATTAAGCAAAATATCAACTAAATAGAAGGATGCAAAAAATATGATTAAAAAGTGATTTAAGATCTTTATGTTCTTGATTTTTTTCATCTAAATATTTATATTAATCTTCTTTTATTACCTAATAACACTTAAATCAAAAAATCGTTACTTTATCTGCAACAATATTGCAGGAGGATTAGTTCCGTAATGACCGGGTCTCGGGTTTTGCTTCAAATTAATATATTCGAATTCTGCATATTTTCTTGTGTTATCAAAATAACCCAACGAAAATGGAATAATGCTTCCTTTCTTGAATTCAACATCATCGCCATTGGTTGACTCTGTCTTTAGTTTTCTTTTGAATTCGACGATCCATTGACCGTTCCAGAAAATACCTTTGGATTCAACATCACCTCTTCCGGAAAACTCATTATCCTGAATTCTTAATTTCCATCCTGAAATTCTGTCGCCGGCAGCCCAGGGCAGATTAGTTATTGGATTATTTGATTTAGGGTCAAATGGTTCTGAAGTATCGTCCCAAATAAAGCGGCTTGGGTCAAGTTTGTTGTTATCACCGCCGGGAACGCTTATCGGAAGATTTAATCCCGTTCCGGAAGGTCTGAAATTCGGGTCTTCAAAAGTTCTCCCGCCAACGTCGCCTCGGCGTTCTTTTGGATATTTACCGTCCTGCCCCATAGCATAATAATCATCGGCAAAGCCCTGTGGATTGGTTGTTCCGGCTTTCCAATACCAAATATCAATTGTTCCAAAATCCGGGAAGGAGCCACCTTCGAAATTATTTATTGAGTTGGTCGTGTGGCAGGCAACATAGCAACCAACTTTTTCAAAGGTATCATCAGCTTTTTGTCCTCTGACATTGGATGTTATGGGGAACATAAACGAGATTCCGTCCTGACCTTCTGTAGTCATAGTCCAGTTGGTTTCTTTCGACGGGTCGCCACCATTGAAAATGAAATAATTAGGCATATCATTTCTTGAATCGTCCTTTATCTTGACGAGAAAATAAATGTATTCATCATCTCGAAGAGCTTTTATGCTGCCGTTAAACTTCTTGTTCTGATCAATATAAGACGGCTCAATTTGCGTCATAACAAAAAAAAGTTCTTTAGTAGATTTCCAGCATTCGTCATAATCATTGCCGTCTATAACAGGTGGGGCATTAGTAAACTCACAAACAAGACTGAGCAAATCAGGAGTAGCACCAGTTCCTTTGAGATTCACAGAATAAGTTGAATTGCTCTCGGTGCTTATTTTTAGAACATCTCCGTAAGTCCTTATCTCTTTTGGCGAAAATTTTACTATAATTTTGCTATTACCACCAGCAGGTAAGTCAAATGGATTTTGTGAGCCAATAGTAAAATCAGTCCCGCCAGAATTAAACGAACAGGAGATTTTCAAGGATTTAGTAGTTTTATTTGTAACGGTAATTTCCCGGGAACTGACAGAATTTAATTCAACATTTCCAAAATCGAGATTTTTTGGATTGATATCAAGTTCATTAGAAGCGATACCTTTACCTTTTAAAGCAACCGAATATTTTTTTTCATTGTCCAGGAATAGAATTGTTTCATATTGCTTGATTTCTGTTGGTTTAAATTTAACACTGATTTTGGTTGAGTTCTTGCCAGCCAATTCCAGAGGCATATTATTAAGCACAGAAAAACCTTCGGTCCCGGCTGGAAAATTTGTGTTAATTGTAAAACTTTGAGATAAATTATTTATAACAGTAAATTCAAGTGTTTTTTCGGAATTAATTTCAATATTTCCAAAATCAAGCAAATCCGGTTGAACCCCGAGATGTTCAAGTTTAATACCCTCAGCCCTCAAACCGACAGGATATTTTTGCTCCGAATCAAGATAGAAGACAGCTTCGCTGATTTTTTCTGCTTTTGGTTGAAATCTGATAATAACGCTATCGCTTTGCCCGGGAAGAAGCTTCTTGTCTGGTGAGTATTCAATAAAAAAGTCAGTTACATCCTTCCCAGTAATGCTTGGAGAAAATTCAAAAGGTGCAGAGGACAGATTATTTACGATTACTTTTTGCTTGTTTGATTCCCCGATAATAACTTTCCCAAAATCAATAAAAGTGGGAAAGTAATTTATTTCAACTTTTTCTTTCCCTATTCCTCGAAGTTTAACTAATGTTACGGGGTCAGTTCCAATTTCGAGAGAAGCATTATATGTTTTTTCGGCTGTGGGATTAAACTGAATAAAAATTGAATCTTTTTGCAATGGTTGAAGTGTAATTGTTTGTTTACCCATAATGGTAAAAACAGAATTATCTTCGCCAGTAATTTTCAGATTTAGTGTCCCTGCTGTTTTTGATGTGTTTTCAATTGCTATAGATTTTATTTTGGAAATACTAAGCGGAGTAACACCAAAATCGAGCAATTCATTGGAAATGTGGACTTTGATTTTTTCGATAGTTGGTTCTGTTGTATTATCTTTGCAAGAATAAAAAACAAAAAGAACAAAAATTAACAGAAAAATTAAAGAGGCAATTTTTTTAGGAAACTGTCTTGTTCTCATTTGGCTATTTATAATAAGTTATTAATTTCGAAAAAGAATTAAATCCTGGTCTTAAAAGAGGATATTAATTCATCAACGGACACAATGTCAACATTTTCGTAGAAATCCTCATTAATAGCAATCATAGGTGCACCACCACAAGCCCCCATACATTCAACTTCCTCTAATGAGAATAATCCGTCTTCGGTTCTTTGATTGTGTCCAATTCCAAGTTTTTCGGAAACATGTTCAAAAATTTCTTCACCACCTCTAAGCATACAGGAGATATTTGTGCAAACCTGAATGTGATATTTTCCCATAGGCTTTTTGAAATACATTGTGTAGAAACTTGCAACGCCATGCACATGTGACTCTGGAAGGTCTAAAATTTTAGCAACATATTCCTTAACATCTTTGCTCAGCCAGCCAAACTTTTTTTGTGCCATCCACAGTACGTGCATAATAGCAGACTTTGACGATGGATAGCGGGATTTTACCATCTCAATTTCTTTGAGTTCTTCTTCTGAAAATCTTATTTCCTGAATGTCTTCCATTCTTTTTGTCCTTATTAAACCAAAGAATTTACAAATTAAAAAAAAAAAATTTAAAATTCGAATTTCTCTGAATTAATTAACAAACATAATCATGGTTGCTTTTTTATTCTTTTGACAAACATTGTAATAGAGACCCAGTGTTTCAAAGCGATGAGAAACTTATGAACAACAGATACCTTGATTTTTTTCTTGAATATATTAAAATCATTTAACTCAATTTTTTCGAGAAGCCTGTAATATATTTCATCCATAATTTCCGCAGAAACGATTGTAATTCTCTCGTCCGGTGGGAGTATTTTTCTTGCATTATGGTAGAATTCCCTTGCTCTTCGAACCTGAAATCTCATTAAATCTAAAAATTTATCATTATAAACCTCGTTCATCAAATCTGCTTCGGAATAACCAAAGCGAAGCAAGTCCTCCTGAGGAATATAGACATATCCTCTGTCTTTGTCTGTTTTAATGTCGCGAATTATGTTTGTTAATTGGAGGGCATATCCCAGATTAATAGCATAGCTCTTGGTTTCCTCGTATTTGTATCCAAAAATTTCAATGCTGATAAGCCCGACAATGCCAGCGACACCGAAACAATAATCTTTCAACTCCTCGAACGTAGAGTATCTGTTTTTTAACACATCACGTCTGATGCCATCAATCAAAATTAAAAAATACTGCTTTGGTATTTCAAAACGCTTTATTGCCCATATAAAAGGACTTAAAATTGAATGATTTATATCTCCATTATAAATGTTTTCAATAACATTTTCCCACCAGGCAAGCCTTTGTAATTTATACTGTTTCTCAATGTCTGTAACAGTGGGAGTGCTATCTGCAATATCATCAATATAATTACAAAAAGCATAAAGGGATTGAATTGCTTTTCTTTCTTCTTTCGGAAGCAGATTGAAAGAATAGACAAAATTTGAGCGAGCCACCTTGGGGGGAGGCATTTGTTCGAAATTCGCTAATTCATATTCTGTTATTACTTCCATCGCTTAAATCCCGAAAAATAAGATTCTCATAAAAATTAATAAAAAATCTCTCTTCGTTAATTTAGGACGTTTATCTAAAATGTTTCCTTGTAAATCTTTAACTTTTCTTAATATTGTTAAGCCACCAAGAATGGTTGCTTTAATTTCTGACTTTATCCGTAAATTGTGCAAATAATTTACTAATCCAGCTCCTTCCTTTAACAATATTTCTGTTCGGTCATAAAGTTCATTCAAACAATTATTTAATTTATGAGTTTTTTTTCTTTCTAACAAATCTTGATTGTCCATATTATATTTAGTTAGAAATTCTTTTGGAATAAAAATCCTGTTATTTTTTAAATCAACCGAAAAATCTTGCCAGAAATTAATCAATTGCAAAGCCGAACATATTTTGTCCGAAAGTTTTATGTTATGCTCGCTATAATTATCAGTGATTCTTAACACCAACTCACCGATAGGTTCAGCAGAGTATTTACAATAATCCAATAAATCGGAAAAAGTTTCAGATTGCTTAAATTTTATGTCCATTTTGTAGGCAGTAATCAATTTTTGAAAAGGTTCAGGAGGAATATTTTTGTCTGTCATCGTAATTAGTAGGGCTCTTAGAATAGGATTATTAATTGTAGAAATATGATTTGATTGAATCAGCATCTCCAAACTGTTGAGCATATTAATTCGAATATCTTGAGGGATATTAAGAATTTCGTCGGCAATATCGTCTGCGATACGAGCAAAAGCATAAACCGGGAAAATGTGTTTCCTCCACTCTTTTTTTAAAAGGAAAGAAGCGACTGGAAAGTTTTCGTAATGCTTTTGAGCTAATTCTTGGCAAAAAGCATAAGCCGAATCGGTAGAAACAACACTGAACCTGCCCCCGTCGGGTCGTGTTAATTCCTCAAGCTCTTCTGCATTAAATTTCATAAGGCAATTTCCGGCGTCCAGAGAAACTTTTTTAAATCAACTCTGTCATTTACAAACTCAACTCCTTCGGATTCAAGAAGTTCCCTCATCATAGTAGGAGTTCCGAAATATTTTTTCCCTGTTAGCTCACCATTCCTATTAACAACCCTATGGCAAGGCAGCCTTGTAGAGAAAGCATAGGAATTCAAAGCCCATCCGACCATCCTCGCAGAGGATTTCAATCCGGCTTTTTGTGCAATCAAACCGTAGGTTGTAACCTTGCCGCAGGGTATCATCTCAACGATTTGAAAAACTTTATTAAAAAAGTCAGAATTCGTTTCTTTCTTCAATTTCAATGTGAAAAAATAAATCATAAATATAAAAAAAATTCTGAAGATAATTCTATTATCCCCAGAATTTAATTTCAATTCCTTATTAAGCTAATCTACTTCCCCAGTGCATGCCTAAGCGACATTAAGCCAACAGTTCCAAATCCGATAAGGAAGAGCAATTGAAACGGAATAGCCGCTATCTCGAGATAATAAACTGAAACAGCTATGCCAAGCACATAATATAATGTTAAAAATATTTCGAATACGACCGTCCAATTAAATTTTTTCTGAACATATTTTTTAAATTTCCATTGATCATTCTGTGATTCGATTTTATATTTTGGGGTCCTTGTAAATCCGGTTTTCTTTCCGATTAAAGCTTCGATAACTGCCTTTGTATTGTTTATAGCAAAGCCCATGCTTCCTGCAAGGAAAACAGGAAAGAGCAAAAGCCTTCTTCTCCAGTCGAGGTGAATTGCACGTTGAGCATACATATAAAATAGGAATGTTGAAATCGAAGCTAGAACAAAAATTGACATTAGGTTATAATATGCGTCGAGTCCTCCAATTGTGTTTTTGATAATAACAAGCGGAATGTTCAGAACTGCAACAACAATAATAAATGGGAAAACTATATTGCTTGTAAGGTGAACAATACTCTCAAGTTTAATTCTGAGCGGTAATGCTGATTTCAAAACTAAAGGCAGAATTTTCTTGGCAGTTTCAACGGCACCTTTAGTCCAGCGGAATTGTTGAGTCTTAAGTGCGTTAATATCAGCCGGAAGTTCAGCGGGAGAAGTAAAATCGTTAATATAAATAAACTTCCAGCCCTTCAACTGAGCTCGATAGCTAAGGTCGAGGTCTTCAGTAAGGGTGTCAGGTTGCCAATTGCCAGCGTCAATAATTGTTTCCTTTCGCCAGACACCCCCGGTTCCATTAAAATTAATGAAAAATCCGGCTTTGTTTCTAACCTGTTGCTCGATAACAAAATGCCCGTCGAGAGCTAAGGCTGCTGCCCTTGTTATAAATGAATATTCTTCGTTCAAATGTTCCCATCGGGTTTGAACCATACCAACTTCTTTATCATTGAAATAAGGAATGGTTCTCAAAAGGAAATCCGGCTTAGGAACAAAATCAGCATCAAAAATTGCAATGAATTCACCAGTGGACAATTCTAACCCCTCTTTGAGAGCACCAGCTTTATATCCAGAACGGTTTGTCCTGTGAATAAAATGTATATCATAGCCTTTCTGACGATACTCATCTACCAATTTTTGAGCAATCTCGACCGTTTCATCGGTCGAGTCATCAAGCACCTGTATTTCTAACTTATTTTTAGGATAGTTAATGTTGCAGACAGAACGAATTAAACGCTCAATCACATACATTTCGTTATACATTGGGAGCTGTATGGTCACTTTGGGAAAATCCTCTGGCATGGAATTATCTGGCAGGCTATAATTGCTTGTCTTATGGTAATAATATAATAATACCAGTCCGTGGATTCCAAAGCCAAAAAGAACACATAGCGACAGGAAGTAAATCAGTAGTATAAAATCTTCCATCTCTTTAGCTCACCTCTTCCAAATAGTTAAAAAAATATTTTCAATTACCAACCAGAAACAACTGCGATTAAAATATCTTCTGAAGTTCTGCTCAAAGCATCAAAAAGAGCTTCTTCCCTGCTAGTCAAAGCTTTCTGAACATCATACACACTGAAATTAGAGAAACTTTTCTTCCAGATTGTCTTTTTCATAATATTATCCAGGAATTCTACCTCGCACCTAACCGTTAATTTTCTTTCCTTCTCTAATTCACCGGGATTAACAACCATTGTCTCATCATTTATGCTGTTAATTTGAACCCTTAAACTTGCATCCCCTTCTTTGTCAACAATATTATACGTATTGTCATTTCTGAATTTGTCAATCAAAAACAAAATCATATTATCTTTGACTTTCGGGCTGCCGTATCCACTTATATCAACAACCGGCTCTATTCTGAGTGTGTTCAAATGCTTTGCTTTTGAAGCTCCGGTAAATGAATAACATCCGTTAAATGTGCTTATTACAAACATGCAAATTAACAAAACATAAATAAGTTTATTATTACGGAAGTATGAAAAAATTTTCATTTTTTAATTGTCCTGAAAAAATGGATTAGTCATTTTTTCGAAACCTATCGTGGTTTTGAGTCCGTGACCTGAATAAACTTCATAATCATCGTCCAAAGAAAATAACTTTTCTTTTATTGAATTCAAAAGAGTTTCGTAAGATCCACCAGGCAAATCTACCCTTCCTATGCTCCCATGAAATAAGGTATCACCAGCAAAAACTTTCTTCTCTTTATGAGCTATAAATGATGTGCCGCCCTCTGTGTGTCCAGGAGTGAATCTGACTTCGAATTCAATTTTTCCAACCGAAATAACCTGATTATCCTGAAAGAAAAAGTCTGCTTGAACTGGTTCAAGCTCGAATGGCAGAGGCATCAAAGCGTGTTTCATTGGTTCAATCAAACGATATTCATCTGATTTATTAACAATCAATTTTGCTTTTGTCTCTTTTTTTAGTTTTGCCGCATCTGCAGTATGATCCCAATGAGTGTGTGTTAGGAATATATAATGAATATCAATAGAATTGTCTTTGGCATATTCAATAAAATGAACACTACTTTCCATTGGAACATCAATTATTAGTCCACACTTTGTTTCAGTGCAGTAAACTAAATATCCAATGG
>CALHRB010000017.1 GCA_938038165.1 Candidatus Kapaibacterium sp.
AAATTAAAAATAAAGCTAAAGACAAACAGGATAAAACTTTTAGTACATTTTGCCAATATTTTTTTCGAGTATATATTGACATATTTGCAAAGCTCCTTGTTTAGAATATTTAAATTTTTTCATCATGTTATCAATCATAAAGTTAATGTCCTTTTTTATTTTATTGTCATATGCATTAAACGATTCTGTCCCAAAATCATATAAGGCTCTTCGAAAATTATCATTATTTAGATAAGGAGCAAGAGCATATTCTTTTAGGTTTCTTGTATATCTTTCAAAAAGGTTTTTGAACAATTCTGTATCCTTAATGTCTTTCCCTTGTAACCTGATTTCCTGAGCAAGTGTTGTTGAAATGTATTCATTCCTAATATTATTTCTAAAATTTTGACTGGTGAATTCTGAGACTTTATCGCCCAGAATCAAGGTCTCAAAGTTCTTGAAAAGTTCATTATCAATATCGATTATATCATTTGTATATATGTTTCTCTTTGTTTCACCAATTTCGAAATTAACAGCAAAAATATAGTTTAAGATATCCCTTGAAATTTGTTCTTCATTGTAATAATATAGAGACTCTTTCATTTCCTGTACAACCTGATAATCATACTGATTTTCAAGTGCTTCTATAAATCCAGCAGGAATTGTTTCTGATAATTCCTTTTGATTCATAAAGAATGTTTTAATATTATTCATCGTAATCAACTTGTGATTGAATGAGTATTGATTATAAAATTTATTAAAAATATTCAATGATAATCTTCCAGAGAACCCTTTCCTACCTTCCTGTTCTGATTCTGCAAGGATTTCTTTTCTAACAGGACGAATAAATTTCTTTAAATCATCTTCGATTATATATTCTGGAATAATACCACGATATATTTCCATTTTCAATAGAAGGTAATCTTTATCAAGAACACTTGAATATCTGTTTTTTTCTCCTAACCATTTTTTAATTGCTTTTGATTCTTTATCCAGTCTGGTTGAAATAATAACTTTACCGAAATTTTCCAGTACTCCGGGCAGGAATTTATCAGAAATTTCAACTCCGAAATGTTCCTTGTAAATCGAAACTTCGGTCATATAATCAAGAACATAAGGAATATTTACGGTAACAATTCTGTCGCGGAATGACATTACTTCCTCGTAGTGAACAGTGTCTTCGGGATTAACTAATCCAACAAAAAGTGTTCTAATTCTTTCTTCGGTTAATTCAACTTTGTGGATGCCATCACTTATGATTCCGTGATAATCTTTTAATCTGTTAACATTTTTTTCTTTAATGTCCATTAAGGCAAGAACGCCATTATTAGTTTTTGCAAGGTAGGAATACTCAAACCTAAAATGCTCAGTACCAATGGTTTCACGAATTTTTTCTTCAAGTTTTTGATGTCGTAATATGAAGCTTTTTAAATCATCTCCGGGATTAAAAACGCTTATACCCTCACCAAATTGACGATTGTAGTAATTTTTTTTTGCTCTGACCATATTGAACACTTCCATAGCATCTTCTAATTTGTCCATTAAGCCTTTATAAATTGAACTGCAAATTCCACACACCTCGTCCTGAAGAACCCATTCGTATTCTCTGTCATTTAGCAAACAATGCAGTTTATTTTTATCTTGAATAAGTTCCTTCAGGAACTCTTTTCTGTAAACTTTTGGAATCAAAAGTATTGGATTACAATGATTGGGACAGGAGAACTCAAGATAAATTTGTTCATCGCCATGATTTAATGATTCGGAGGCATTATTTTCCTTGTTTGAGTCTCTATAATTTTGTGATTTATGCTTTCCTTTAAGTCTGTTCAAATCAAGTTTCCAATTGATTTTATATGTAGTTCCATCGTCTGTTTTAGTATATTCCTCAAGTTTTAATAGTAAGTTATTTAAAAAAGTGCTTTTACCGCTTCCAGGAGGTCCTTCAAAAAGATAGATTTGATTGTTTTGTGTCCCTTTTTTAAAAATTCTTGATAGATTTATTATTCTGTTGGCAAAAAGTCTATCCGCATAGAAAGGATTATCACATCCTTTGACAAATAGGTTTGTCATATCATAATGTAAAAATCCCGCTGATTCCTCATCCTGGTATTCATCAATGCCTTCAGGGACATAGTAATGAATCATATCATGAAAGATTTGAAAAATGTTTCTGAATACCTTTTCGGGTTCTTTGTCGGCAAGGTATAAAAAGTCATTGAATGATATAGGATTTCTCCGTTCGCTTAATCTGTCTTTAAGAAATTCCTGCATTAAGCGTTCAAGTCGTTTCCCTTTTTTTTCTAAATCATCAAAGTCTGTAACTTTTAAATGTTCAATATTTTCCATATTTTGATTGATAGCTTATTTTATAAAGATGAAAAAAAATTTTTAAATAAATTCTTTTTTAATTTGTTTATTTTTGATTGTATATAAAACACGACGGTTTTCATGTTTTGGTTTTTCTTCCTCGGAGCGAGGAGGAATCTGATAGATTTCTGTAGTTTCCAATTGGACCTGACCGCCCCATAAAAACTCGATTCCAATTAACGTTTCTGGAATATAGTCTTTTATTAATTGTTTGCCCTCGAACTGATGAACTAAATATAAATTATTTTCATTTGTTTTTTTGTTATCAACAAATATTTTTGGTGGATGTTGAAGTTTGTCCAAAAGCATTGATTTATAATCCTGAGCCTTTCTGCTTTTGATGAAGTATTCCATTGTCCCTCTTTCTTCGTTGATTCTTTGACCTACTACAAAGAGATCATTAATATTAACAAATTCCTGAGTGATAAAAGTATTTAACAACATAAAATCACTGAAATTAGTTCTCAGATCAAAAATTGCTTCCTTACCTTTTTTAGTCTGGCGATTATAATTTTCGATCATTTCATAATTATTGATTTTCTGAAATTCAAAATCAAGTTTACCTTTTTCAGCTAAGTCTTCGACATATTGGATTAGCCTTAATCCAATTGCATAGGGATTTAATCCTACCCGGCTGAGGGATGTAACACCAGCATTAATTACTGCATAGTCAACTTCATGACCTTTGATTCTGTCATCTTTTCTAAAAAGTTCGTCATGCCAATAGCTTGCCCAACCTTCGTTAATGATTTTTGTTCTACTTTGTGGACTAAAGTAAAGCGAAGTGTTTCGTATTATGTTCATTACAGAAACCATCCATCTGTTCGTTTCCCTCCTTAAGAAAGGAGAATTTTCGATGATAAATTCCATAATATCTTTGTTGTTCAGTTTTTGTTTTTCAAGATATCTTTCGAATTTTGCCTGAAATTCAGGATATTTAACTTTAACCTCAGCAAAAAAGGATGTCTCTCCAACAGAACCTTGTTCCATAATCAATGAATTGAATCTTTCTATATCTTTGAAAAGCATCATTTCGGGTACTTGATTAATTTCCTGAAGGAATTCCCCAAAGTAGAATTCCACTTTTTCGGACGTAGCCATATTAAGTGGAAAACTTGATTTAGTCAATAAATCATAATATCCGACTAAATTGTCGATGCTTCTGCTGAATTCTATTACATAGTCAACCCATCGGCCATATTCACTTCGCAATCCATCAATCAAACGTTTGTCTGCAAGAGCCTGTCCAACGAAATCATCATTCCAGGTATGTTTAAAAAAAATGTTATTCTGAAAGAAATCAATATGAGCAATTACGTGATAGAAAATCATAATATTGAGCCAATCGGGGTTATTATCGTTATAATATGATATTGCAGGTCGGGAATTAATAACTGTTTCATAAGGGTTATTAGGATAAAGCCTGTAAATTCCCTGCCCTTTTAGTACTTCGACATCATTTACCCAGTAATCATATAAGGTAGGAATCATTAATTTTGGTGATAGTTCTATTAAATCCCTGTTGGTAACAATGTATTCAAGGCTTTCTTTGTCAAATTTAAGTCCAGCATCTCTTGCTCTGGATTTACATTCTTCCATTATTCCTTTAGTATGTTGATC
>CALHRB010000018.1 GCA_938038165.1 Candidatus Kapaibacterium sp.
AACATAAAAAAGTATCTTGAGGAGCTTTTATGAAATATCTAGCAATTATACTATTATCATTTATTCTTGTTTCCTGCGGACCTTCGGTCAATCCTGCCCTTCAGCAGAAAATTAATAACTTTTATGGGAAAAGTTCATCAAAGTCTTTCAATATGTCAGGCAATTTTGTTAAAACTATGCCTTTGAAGGTTGGTCAGTGGGTGATGCAAGGAAGCAACAACGAAGGAACAAAATCAATTAATAGAATATCTATAGTTGGGCAGGAACAAGGTGGTTGGATTTTTGAGTTTTATTCTTTAACAGAATCAGTTGAAAGCTGGACACAAATGCTAATAAAAGGCTTGGAAGAAGCAAATGAATCAAAAAATTTTGATGATATTGATATTGTTTGGGTAAAAACGAAAGACAATGATGGAAACATTAATACAATTGATGGCATGGTGCTTAGCCTGTCGAAAGGATTATATAAGCAATCTTTATCATCATTGAACCTGAAATTGACATCGGGAACAAGCGGTGGATCAATAACCGTTCCCGCAGGAACTTTCAACGGGACTTACAAGTCTAAGGCCGAGGTCAGTGTTTTGGGGACTAAATATACTGCCGAAGGCTGGTACCATAGCGAAGTTCCAATAAACGGAATGGTAAAATCTGTTAGCGATAATGGGAAAATAGTTACCGAGTTGCTGGATTTTGGTCTAACCGGTGCAGTTCGTTCTTTTTAATCCATCTATAAACACTTAAAAAAAAAGTAAATATTTTCAGATTGTTTACGATAATACTATGACACTTGATATTTAATGTTTTAAACAATTTGAATTTATTTGCAATTAAAACTGATTTGCCTAATTTAATTGGAAGAGATTTTCCAATTGAAGAGCTATACCTTTCTAAAATTTTAGATTCTTTACCAGATGCTATAACTTTAAAAGATGCAAAAACGCTAAAATATGTCTATGTGAATAAAACCTTTCAGAATCTGATGGGATACTCTAAAGATGATATTATTGGAAAAACAAATTATGAAATCTATTCTTCAGAGTTAGCCGATTACTACACTTCATACGATAAAAAGTTACTCGACACCCAAAAAACAATTGAAATTGATGAGGAATTCCATAAAACAAAAAAAAATGAAATAAAAGTCTTTGAAACAAAAAAAGTATTATTAACATCTGGTGATAATCAACCAAAGTATATTGTAGATATCTCAAGAGATATAACCGAAAGCACAAAGACAAAAAAGTACCTTGAAGAGGTCGAGCTAAGATTCCTGAAAATGTTCGAGTTAAGCCCTGTTGGCATCATTATTTTCAGGGCGAGCGATTTCACAATTCTTGATTCCAATAACAGTTTGCTTGATTTTTTGGAAATAAAAAAAGATGATATTATTGGAAAAAGGCTGAATGAATTAAGTTATTTCCGTAATAGAGAATTAATATCTGATGTATTCAATCAGTTGAACAACGAAAATCAGATAGTATCAAAAGAAATCCAAATGACAACCTCACTTAATAAAGAAAAAACAGCTCTAATGTCACTGGGATATATTGATTCTGAGTCCTTCGAACCTTGGATAATATGTATGCTACTTAATATAACCGAAACCAAAGCTGCTATTAAAGAACTGGAGTTAGTTGTTGAAAAAGAAAAAGACCTTAATATTCTCAAAACAAGGTTTATTTCGATGATCTCACACGAAATGAGAACACCTCTTACATCAATTATGCTCTCGGCAGATTTATTAAAAAGATATGAGGGAACGTGGAACCTTGAGGAAAGAGAAAAACACTTCGATAGGATACAAAAGACAGTTCTGAACCTGACTCACTTGATGGAAAATGTCCTTACAATTGGAAGATTGGAAGCCGGCAAATTTGAATTAACAAGAGAATTGATTGATGTAGTTGGCTTAACAAGATCAATCATTGAAAACGTTCAAATATCCAAAGGTGTGGAAGATAGAATTGAATTCAAATATCTTGGCGGTTGTTCAGACATTAAAATTGATGAAAATTTAGTTGTTTTAATAATCACAAATCTTCTTTCGAATGCAATAAAATATTCAGGTAAAGATTCAAAAATTTATCTCGAATTGAGTGGTAATGATAATGATGTAATTTTTATTATTAAGGATGAAGGAATTGGAATACCATCGGAAGATAAACAAAGAATATTCGATACATTCTATCGAGGCTCTAATACAAATGGAATCTATGGTTATGGTCTTGGTCTTTCGATAGTAAAAAAATGTGTCGAAGCTCATAATGGAAAAATTTTTGTAGAAAGTGAAGAAAATCTTGGGACAACCTTTAAAGTAATGCTACCTAAATAGCTATACAGATTATTCAAGTATAAATTGATAAAAAATGATAAATTTCAAACAAAAAAGCCGTCTCTTTTGCCGAGACAGCCATAATAAAATATAAAATTATAGTTTAAAATTTATTTAGGTTGATTTCTGATATTTTTACCGGATTCAACTATAGCATCAACAAAACGTTTGTATTGTTCGGCCTGGGCACCAGTAATTCTTGCCCTGCTCAAAAGGTTAATCAGGTTTTGAGCGGTTAGCAATGGCATTTCAACTATCATAGTATCTGCCGGTTTTTTGTTAGTTGTTTGGGCGGTCTTAATAAAGCCTTCAATCATAATCTTGCACCCGAGGAAGGATTCCACTTCGTTTCCAACGATTTCGACATTTCCTAACGTTGTATAAGCAAAAGCAAGATCTTCGACTATAACAGTAGGTTTTAAAATTATTTGTTTTTGGGGATCTTGAAGGTTTGGTTGATTTTGCTGAGCAAAAACATTAGTGGTAAATAAAATTGTTGCAATTATCAGAAACAAACTCTTGAAATTCATAAAAAAACTCCCATTTTTGTTAATAAAAAACACAAAATTATCTATCGAAAATTAGAAATCCAAATTGATACCAATTCTATGAAGAAAAGTATTATAACCATATTGTGCAATGGCATAATCAACATTAATTGAATTAGTATTTATTCCAACGCCAGCAGAAATACCAGTAAATTGTTTGTCATTTTGTGGTGCAGCTTTTCGCCTTATTTGATTATCATAACCAAGTCTTGCCTGTACATATTCGCCAAAGTAAAACTCTCCACCAATTGAGAAGTTCAAAAATTTATCAAAAAAATTATTTGTCTGATCGGCAAGGTGATGAATACTAAGGTTGACCAGAAGCGGTAAACCTCGCAATCTGTTATTTACTCCTAATCTGACATCTAAAGGAAGCGGCTCATAATAATCAATGAACTTAGATAATTGAGCTCCAGCGTGAAGCACAGATAAGCCTATGTTTGTTCTACTGTCCGGTATTTGATAAATTAAACCAGCATCAAATGCAAGTGATGATGAATTGTATTTGTCAATATTGTTATATAAGTATTTAAGGCTGAGACCATAATAAAGATTTGTGTCTAATTGATTTGAGTAGGTAGCGGCTATAACAATATCATTGGCTCCATAAGTTCCAATCTGAGCTCCAAATCTGTCGGCTCTGACAAATGAACCATAATTTGTGAAGGAAACGGAGACACCAAAGGTGCCAAGTTCTTCAAATTGTCTGACATAAACAACATTACCAGAATTAATGTCAAGTACATGCTTAAGAAAGGTTGCTGAGAAATGTTTTTCTTCAACGGTTGATATTGTTGCAGGATTAAAAAAAATCGCACCCGGATCATTTGGCATTGCTTCGAAACAGCCAGAGATCCCTGCTGCTCTTGCATTGGAATTAAATCTTAGAAATTGAAAAGGAGTGTTCACCGCAAAAAGATGAGCACATTCAAATGATAAAATAAATAAAAATATAATTAACTTTTTTATTAAGGACATTCTTTATCCACAATAACAAAATGTAAACAAAAAACGGTTAATTATAATTAATATTGCTAAATTTTTAATCTTAATGCTTTTAAGAAAATATCGGGTGGTTTAACTGCTTTTTTTGTTATTGAGTTCATAAATGAATGAATTGTATAGCCCTCGGCTATCACAATATCATCTCTTAGAATAACATAATCAAATTGTAATCTTGCAGAGATTTTTTCTGTATCAATCTTTGAATTGATGGAAAGCAGATCATCATAATAAGCAGCTTTTTTGAATAAAACTTTTGCTTCGATCAATGGCAGATGAAATCCTGCTTTTTCGAACTCAGTATATGGTAAATTGTTTGCTCTCATAAGCTCTGTTCTCCCAACTTCGAAATATACAAGGTAAACACTGTTATAAACAACTCCCATCTTGTCTGTGTCAGCATATCTGACTCTGATATTTGTATTTAAACTCAAAATGCTCATTTTATTTGTAATTTAAGTATTATAAATTTACAATATTATGTATTTTAAAATCAAATTCAATTTTTTTATGTCAAAATTTGAAAATTTAATTATCAGATTCGCTCGTTTGGATGATGCGAATATATTGGCAGAAATCAATAAATCAATGGCTCTCGAATCCGAAGGATTAAATCTCGATTTTCAAACTGTGCTTTCTGGAGTTAAAAATTTGATGCTTCAAATTGACCATGGCTTTTATCTGATTGCAGCAATAGAAAATCAAATTGTTGGAACTCTAATGATTACATATGAATGGACTGATTGGCGTAATGGTCTCTTTTGGTGGATTCAAAGCGTTTATGTCGTCCCCGATATGCGAAACAAAGGTGTTTACAAGGCTCTTTATCACTATGTCAAAGAAATTGCCAAAAATGATACACGTTTCCGAGGTTTCAGGCTTTATGTTGATAAAGATAATCAAAGGGCAATAGAAGTTTATAAAAAGTTGGGAATGACAGAATCCAACTATATTTTTTTTGAAGAAAAAAATTTGTGAGTTGCTGAAATTTATTTTATTTAACCCACTTTTTTTTGGCAAGTATCAGATATTGGAAGACAGTAAAAGGTGTAAGTTTACCAAAAGAAATTTTATTTAATAGATTCAGTTTCCACCCAGAGTTTAAATTAAAATCAGTTTTTAGTATTTCATATCCGGTTTCATCGAACATTTTTCTGATTGTTTGGATAGTAAAAAATCTTAGATGGGTTTTATCCAAAATGCCCGATTCTTCGTAATCAAATTGACCAGTAAGCAATTTTTTTAAAACAAGATAATTCTGAACGTTTGGAATACTTGCAACGATATAACCATCACGGCTTAGATAGTAATACAATTTCTTGAGAACTGTCCAGGGATCTCGGGTGTGTTCAAGCACATCAGCACAAATAATACAATCAAAATAGCCCTCGGGATAATCAAGGTCAAGCACTTCGATATCAGAAGTCAGAACTCTGTCAAGTTTTTGCTGAGCAATTTCTGCTGCCGGAAGATATGGCTCAACGCCTACTGCGACTGAAGCTCCGAGCAGTCTTTTTGCTTCAGCACCTGTGTACCCTTCGCTACAACCTATGTCCAGAATGGCTTTTACCTCTTTAGGTATTAGTTTTAGCACATCATAGCGAATATAGCTGTAATATATCTTCTCTTTTTCTCTATAATATTTCTCTCCGTTTGCTATTTCTTTGTTTTTTCTCATCAATTATAAATAAAACAAAGCAAGAATATTAT
>CALHRB010000019.1 GCA_938038165.1 Candidatus Kapaibacterium sp.
AATTATGAAATACCTGAAGACGATTATAATGGACCTATGCTAAGGTATTTTACTGCAACGGATATTGCTGTATCACTCAGCAAAGATAATAACATCAATGTCAATAATACGGTGGTAAAAAATATTGGTATGGCTTTAGCAAATTTAGGCTTCAAAAAAATAATAAAACGCACGGAAAGGGGGGTGCGATATTACTGGAAAGTAAAGGTACGAGTTACTACAAATGTGTCGGAAAGTGAGATTTTTTAATAAAAACGCAATATTTGTAGTAAGTAGTAGGTGTAGTAACCTACTTTATATATTTCCAAAATTTTTTTATGGAAGTTGTGAACCACATACTACACTTACTACTTACTACAAGTTGTTAAAATAAGTTAAAAATAAAGATTTTACTAAAAAAATGTAGTAACTGTGTAGTAAGTGGCAGTTACTACAAAAGAAAGGAATTATAAAAATGAGATTAAACAATTTTGTAATTAGAGAAATTGAAAAAATGATTAATGAAGAAAGAAGAAAGATAGACAAAGCACATAAGATTGCTTTGAATCGTGCTGTTAAAACGGCAAAGAGTCGAACAATTAAATTTATAAGAGAAGGTTACAGTATTAAAAAGCAGGATTTAGATAATGAAATAAAAATGATTAAGTCAGGTAAAACACTATCTATCAAAGCAGTGCATAAAGCATTAGGGTTGATCAAGTATGGTGCTAAGCAAACAAAAACGGGAGTTATTTATAAAACTAAGTCTGGGGGTAAAAGAGGTTTCATAAAATCAGCATTTATTACAGAAGTTGGTAAAGGGAGACACATAGGTGTTTTTAAAAGAAAAACTGAAAAAAGATTACCAATACAAGAAAAATTTGGACCGAGTGCTGAACAGTTAATTAGTTCTCAACAGGCAAGGGAGGTTTTATCAAATGTATTTTATGAAAGATTTAAAATAGAATTGGAGCGTGCAATAAAGTATGGTAAATAGTTCAAAGGTACTTCCACAAGGCATCCAAAACGAGCACGGTGTCCGCCGTTTTTGTGTAGTTTTTAAGCTAAAAAGGCAGTATTTCGTTTCAGATAATAGTTAAAGATGAATTATGCAGACCATTGTTGATGTAGAATTTTTAGCAGGATTTTTTGAAAAAACAGTAAGAACAGTACAACTGTGGGCAAAAGTTGAAGGTATGCCTAAAGAAGATGCTGGGAAATATGACATTATCAAATGTGCTAAATGGAGGATAGGAAAGCTTGAAGAAAAAATAGCCGAGCTTGAAAAGGGAGATGTTACATTATACAAATTACAACAAGAATATCAGAAACTAAGAAATGAGGAAAAGGCACTTGATCTTGAGGTAAAGAAAAGAAATTTGTTGGACAGAGAGACAGTTGAACTCGTTAACTCTGTATTTTTAAAATTGATTGTTAGGAATATTAAAGCTCTTGCCCCCAGATTGAACAAAAAAATAAATGGTAACAGTAAAACGCTGGCTGTAATAAATGATGAAATTGATGAACTGCTTAAATCAATTTCAAACACACCTATAAATTATTTTGAAAATGAAATAGAAGATATTAGCTCAGTAGAAGAACAGGAAAATGAAATTACAGAGTAATATAATTGAATTAATAAAATTTATGCTCAGGGTATTTGAACCCCCTGAGCAAATAACAGTTACTGAATGTGCTGAAAAATATAGAATTCTGCCGGCATCAAATCGGGAAGGTGGGGCTTATCTGGTAAGCAGAACTCCATTTGCTAAAGATATTATGGATGCATTTAATGATCCTGAAGTTGAAGAAATTTCTGTAATGGGTTCAGCTCAATGGGCTAAAACGACTATTTTGGAAAATATTATTGCTTACATTATCAAAGTACAACCATCAAATATATTAATTGTTTTACCCACCTTAGATTTTGCGAGAAGATTTTCTAAGACGAGATTAGAGCCAATGATTGATGATTCGCCGGAATTAAAAAAACTTGTAGCAAAAAAGAAAAGCCGTGATTCCGACAATACTATTTTAAGCAAGTCATTTTATGGGGGGACTATTGTATTGGTTGGTGCGAATTCACCAGGTGGGTTAAGAGGATTTACTGCTCCTTACATATTTGTTGATGATATTGACGCAATTGAAATAGGCAGTACTAAAGAAGGAGATTTTATTTCCAGAGCTGAAAGAGCTGCCGAAACTTTCGAGGGCATTCGAAAGTTTTTTCGCGCATCAACTCCATCTATTGAGGGCGCATCAAGAATTCACAAATACTATAAACAAGGAACGATGGAAGAATGGCATATACCCTGTCCTTCCTGCAATAAGTATCAGTTGATTGAAATTAACCAGTTAAAATGGGATTATGAAAAAGATGCATTTGGTCATAAGGTTATCGGTAGTGACAAACCCGAAACAGCAGTAATACAATGCAAATACTGTGGATACGAAATAAATGAAAGTGAAAGACAGATGATGATTTTGAAAGGCAGGTGGGTTGCACAACATCCGGAAAGGAAAAGACATAGATCGTTTTTCTTTAACAGATTTACATCTCCGTTTTCTTCTTTACAAAATATTTGTAAAGCATATATAGAATCTCAACTCGAAGAAGAAAAGATGCAGGTGTTTACAAATTTATATTTGGGACTCCCTTATAAACCTGATTCGGTTGTAGAATTATCGGAACTTGAATTAATGAATAATTTAGAGCATTACTTGGATCCAGCAAAGCCTTATGTATGTCCCGAACAAGTGCTGATGCTAATCGCAAGTGCAGATGTGCAGGCAGACAGAATTGAAATGCAAATCTGGGGGTACGGAATGAATTACGAATGTTGGATACTGAACAGATTTAAATTTTATGGCGATCCTAAATTACCTAAACATATTAGCGGTAGTCCTTGGGCGAGCGTCGAAAAAATGTTATTGAATACCTGGACAAGGACCGATGGGGTGCCTCTTAAGATTACAGCTGCCGGGATAGACAGTCAATATTTGCCGGACGAAGTTTATAATTTTGTTCGTGGTTATGAATTTACAAGAAACTGGTGGGCTATCAAAGGTGCAAGAAATCCATTCGCAGAAATAATCCCCACCAGATACAATGTGATTGAGGATAAGAAAAGTAAATATTTAAGGCTTGGCGTTAATCAGGAAAAACAATCTTTATTTGCAAGGTTAAAAATTAAAAAGCCCGATAACTGGAAAGGTGAACCAATACCCAAATATATACATCACGATGAATCTGTTTGTGATACCGAATATTTTGAGCAATTGGTTTCTGAAATCGGTATAAAAAAAGTATCGGGAAGTGTCGAATATGTATTGTATGTTAAGAAGAAGGGGGTTTATCGAAATGAAGCCTTGGACTTGCTTGTATATAATTCTATCTTAGCTAAAATACAAAATCCCAACTGGATTAAACTTAAAGAAAATCTTGATGCAAGAAAAACAAAAGCAACTGAGTTAAATAATAAATCAGATGATGAAAAATCTATTTTACCCAATGCGAGAAATATCAAAGTAACAAAAACAAAAAATATATTTAACAAAGTAACTCAATGGTGAGATATGGAAGACTACAGCCGAATAAAAATTAACAGAGACCTTACAAACAAATATTTAGTCTCTGAGTTTTATAAAGAGAATCCTAATGTCTCTCTTACACAGTTGCTGAATTTATTGCTTGAAATGTTTCTTGATGGCCGCATCATAAGACTGGATGACTCGAACTATGAACAGGTAAAATTTTGTGCTGAGAAGTTAAACAAAACCTGCAAAGAAATCGTTAACATTGTGCTGGATAAACTCGAACTTGTGCCGGTTGATAATGTAGAAAAAATGAAAATGAATTTGCATAAAGATGAACGCACTGTAAAATTCCAAAAGAAAGTTACCGTTAACAAAGTAACTAACTGGTAATGTAAATTTATTATTCCCTTCCTTTTTAGTGCCCCCTTAGTGCCCCCATAGGGCATTTACAATATTATGATGATTAAATTAAGTTTCCCCCAGAAATTAAAGAAAAATTATGTTTGAAATAGAAAGACTATCGAAAAATAATAAGTTAATTGCGGGTACAAGGTGGGAAATTACGGAAACAGATGGCGATTATCCTTCCGCTGCTTACAAACTTCAATATATTTTTAAAAATTCTTCCGGCTTAATTAAAGAATACCAAAGTTCTGCAAATAATGGTCATAAGCTTGTGATTAGCGCTGAGGATACGGCTTTGCTGCAAGGTGGGTATTATACAGTGTTGATTAAAGCAATATCACTTACAGATTCTACCCTCATTTATCCGGTTCATCAATGTATTGTTTATGTAAATGGTGATTTGCTTACATCATCTGATGGCAGATCGTTTTATTTGAAGATGGTTGAAAAGCTTGAAACAGTATTGCTTTCTTTGGCAGACAAAACTATGAACTCGGTTTCTATCGATGGAGTAAATTATAATTACAATGATATTGATAGAATTGAAAACCTTCTTCAATATTATAAATATAAAGCAGGAATACAGGACGGTCGGATTGCAAAAAACATTTTAATAACATTTAAAGAATGAAAAAGTATTTAAGAAACATATTGATGCGGATATCCCCCATCAGAAAATATGCTGCACAACAGTTTGTAAGATATTTCACAGGTTCAAAAACAACAAGACTTGTCAACGATTGGATATCTGAATTAGAAAGTATTAATGAAGCACTCAAATATGAATTTACTCAATTGCTTGCAAGGTCGAGGGAGCTTGCAGCAAACAATGACTATGTAAAAGGATTTTTAAAAAGATGTGTTACGAATATTGTCGGACCAGATGGTTTTACGCTGCAAAGTCGTGCGTTAAAAAATAATGATCCTGATGATGAAGTAAATAATGAGATAGAAAGTAAGTGGTACGAGTGGTGTAACAGAAAATATGCAAGCTTGGATCAAAAGATGTCTTTTGTTGAAATACAAAAACTTGCTGTTAAAATGTGGAAAAGAGACGGTAATGTTCTTGTCAGAAAAATAATTAATACCGACGATAACAAATTCGGGTTTTCACTCCAGCTACTTGATATTGATATGTTGGCGTTAAAATATAACGATGAACTATCTAATGGCAATGTTGTGAAAATGGGGGTCGAA
Organism: Candidatus Kapaibacterium sp.; assembly: GCA_938038165.1. Taxonomy (GTDB): domain Bacteria; phylum Bacteroidota; class Ignavibacteria; order Kapaibacteriales; family UBA2268; genus CALHRB01. The sequence continues at coordinate 5,119 of CALHRB010000019.1, forward strand.
TATGATAAGAGTAATAAGCGTGTAGCTTATTGGTTATATCTTGATAAACCATCAAACAATTTGCTGATGCATTATTATTATAATATTGCAAATGGTGCTGTAAGAATTCCTTCGGATGAAATTTTACATTTTTATACTTATGAATTCCCGGACCAGGTGCTGGGGGTACCGGCTGTTACTCAATCCCTGATAACATTACATAATTTAAGGGGGTATGATGAAGCAGCAATCATAAATGCAAGGGCTGGTGCTTATAAAATGGGGTTCATACAATCGCAGCCAAATGCCGGTATAGTAAGACAATTTGAAGGACAGGAAGTAGATGAAAACGGTAACATCATATCAGAATTTAGTCCGGGCATTATCGAACAATTACCACAAGGTCTTGAGTTTAAGGGGTGGGACCCGTCTTATCCAAATAATGAGTATCCCGGATTTATAAAAGCCGTTTTAAGAAGAATAGCTACAGGATTAGGTGTTGCTTATGCTAATTGGGTGGGGGATTTGGAAGCTGTTAACTTTTCTTCAATGAGATCGGGATTGCTTGATGAAAGGGATAACTGGAAAGATGATCAATCATCTTTTGTTGAAGGTTTTTTAATCCCGATTTATGAGGAGTGGTTAAAGTACTCCATAATAAGTGGACAAATAAATGTATCATTTTTTGATTACGATAGAATAAATAAACCTGAATTTATTGGACGCAGGTGGGATTGGGTTGATCCAAGGGCTGACATTGAAGCTAAGGTTATGGCAGTAAAAAACAATCTGATTACACTAACAGATGTAATGGCAGAGATGGGGGTTGATTTCGAAGATTATGTAAGAAGAAGAAGAAAAGAATTGGAAAAACTAAAAGAAATTAAGTTGCTTGAACAGGAGTTATTTTCTGAAAAGCCAACTGTAAAAGTAAATAATAATGGCAATGGTAAAGCATCGTCAAAATTAATTGAGGAGTTACAATGAGTAAATTAAAAAAAGAAAATCTTGCATTCAAAAATATTTATTCGAGGTCTGCCCCCCTGACTTACAACAAAGAGACAGGCACTGTCACGGGAATACTTACTACTGAAAATCCTGTTCTTTCATTTGATTGGTATAATGGGGGAGTAGTAAGAGATATTATCCTTGTTGATGGTGTTGAAATCGCTGATAAAATACCTTTGCTCGACACTCACTCAAGATATGAGATAGCATCTCTTAAAGGTAGTGTGATAAATCCAAGAATTGAAAATATCGAGGGGGTGGGTCGTGTTTGGGTTGCTGATTATGTTCTTTCAACTACCGCGGAAAGAGAAAGAACACTTATTGAAGAAGGTCATTTGACAAATACTTCGATTGGATTTGAAATATTCCCCCAGTACACCTATGAATTAAAGCCGGGAGAAACAAAAGAAATAAATGGCAGAACATTTACAAACAATTTTGATGATAGACTACCATTACTTATCCGTGCAAAAGTTAAAATATTTGAAAACAGTCTGGTGATTATTGGTGCTGATGAAGCAGCAAAGATCAGATCCCAAACATTTGAAGAACCAGAAGGTAACGATCAAAAAGAAATTAACAAACCTATTAAACAAACAATCAAAGGAGATATAAAAATGGAAGATGTAAATCTTGATCAGAAGAGGGTGGATGCTATAAACAAATTAGCAGAAACATTCGCAACAAAAGTGGAGGGAGTTGATCTTAAAGAAACTGCACAGTTATTCATTCAGGGGGGTAAATCAGAGCGTGATTTTGCTGATTTTATTTTCGAAAGACAAAAACAATCTGCTACATTCGGTAAACCAAAAATCAATCTCTCACAAAAAGAGATGAAAGAATATGATTTGTTCCGTGGTTTAAGAGCTCTTAATTCTAATTTATCATCTTTCGAAAGAGAAGTAAGTGATGAATATGCAAGACAAATGGGCGTTACACCAAAAGGAATACTCTTGCCTTACGATGTAGTGGTGCCTAAATATTTTGCTAGAGCATTAACTGCTACCGGTACAAATACAGGCGCTGAGCTGGTGGGTGTCGATCATCTCGGAGATCAGTTTATTTCCTATTTGTATGAAGCTCTTGTCCTTAATAATCTGACATTGCTGCCGAACAGAAAAAATAATGTTGAAATTCCTGTTCAAACAAGTACTGTTGGTGTTGGTTGGGCTGCAACTGAAACAGCTGTTAAGTCGGAAGGTACGCTTGGAACTGCTGTTAAGACTGCTTCGCCAAAAGATGGTGGTGTTTTCACTACTATTTCAAAAAGATTAATGATTCAGAGTGACCCACCTGCTGAAAGACTTGCAATCAATGATATGCTTAATTCCATTGCCCGTGCAATCCAGAATGTCGTCTTAAACGGAACAGGATCGAATGGACAGCCGAGAGGATTGAAAAATACTTCAGGTTTACCTACGACAATTAATTTTGCTTCAGCACAGGGGGGAATTACCTGGGCAAAACTCGTTCAGTTTGAATCTTCAATTGATGACTCATTCAGCAATGATAAATCAATGTACTATGTTACAAGACGATCTCACAGGGGTGTCCTGAAATCAACTCCGAAAGAGAGCGGTCAGGCAATTTACATCTGCGATAATGAAAATCGTGTAAACGGTTATGAAATGAGAACTACTAATCTTGTAACAACCGGCGATGTTTTCTTTGGCGACTGGTCACAGATAGTTGTTGCACTGTGGGATGCTCTCGATGTTACTGTTGATCCTTACACTCTGTCCACAAGCTCTCAGATAAGAATTACCGCAAGTCAGTTGCTTGATGTGATTGTAAGATATCCACAGGCATTTGCCTATGGTAATAACTTCGGCTCATAAAAAATTATTCGGAAGTAACGCTGTGTGTTTCCCCCTCCGCACACGGCGTTATGATAAATAAAAAATAAGGAGTTAATAAAATGAAAAAATACAAAGTAATTAAAAGTGTCAGACATCAGGGAAAAGATTTGTCTGTTGGCGAAGTAATTGAATTATCAGAGGGATCGGAAGAATATATCAATCTTGTTCAGGCCAAAGCAATCGTTCTTTTTGGTGAAGAAAATAAAGAAGAAATCCCTGAAAAAACTAAAAGTAAAAAATGAAAGCAACGCTTTTCAATGATTCAATAAAAGAAATTCTGAACAGTGAATTTTCGGCTGAAGCAAAAATTGAACTGCAGAACCCCCCTGGTATTATAAAATATATCAGGGTTATTCCGCATCTGGAATATAGTCAGGAAAGTGCTTTGGAAATTGGCCGGGAAGCTTATTTGTACTGGTGCGATTGTTTAACTGATGATGTTGTTGATGTAAAGCAAAATGATAAAATCACGATTGAAAATGAAAAATATAATGTCGAAGTGATTGAGCATAAAATAAATAACTGGTCAACGCTTAGATTGACAAAGGTATGACAATACGGGAAAAAATAACTCAAACAATATATGAATACCTGCAGTCCATTTCTGTTTCGAATGGTTACACCACAAATGCAGGTTCGGCTGTGTCGTTATGGGGGACACAAATAATCCCCCATAATGATGTTGTTGATCTTAATCTTAAAGATAAAAAGAGGGAACATAAGCGGGGTTTTGCAGATGTGCTGTATTATGAAATAGAAATATCTTATAACGGTATGAATGCGTATAAAAATATTTGTAATCTGCTTTATGATGTGGAAAAAGCATTATATGACAATCAGGATGATCTTTCTTTAAAGCTAAACGATTCAGCGAGAATTTATTTTGAGTCAAGTGAAATTGAATTGACAAGAGAAAAAGATAAAGAGAGAGCTTATGCTGTCGCATTGATAAATATCGAATTTAATTACAGCGAAAAATGGAAATTAGGAAATAATAATTATTAGGAGATAATAAAATGGCATTAACTGGTGTTATAACTGGCAAAAACGGAGTAATTAAAAGTGGTCCGTCTGGTACTGCTTACGGGTCATTAACAGAGGTCAAGATTAAAAATTGGTCTCTTAGCATATCTGGGGGAGTAATCGATGTTACTGATTCTCAAAGCGGAGATGCGAGAAACAAGGTGGGTAATAAAAGATATGAGTGGAGCGGAAGTGCTGAAGCAATTCTCAGAGCCGGCGATTCGGAGTTAGTAATAAATCAGGTTTATTCATTTGCTTTAGTTGCTGAAGATACTACCGGCGATGAAGTATATTGGATTGGCGATGCTGTTATAACAAGTTTTGGTGTGTCAACTCCGATTGAGGGGGAAGATGTGGTTTCAAAAACAATTAATTTTACCGGAACAGGATCAATTACAAAAGTAGATAACACGGGTTCGTAATGAGGAAAACATTTGTTTATAAACTCCTTGATAATAAGGAGTATGAGTTTTCTGAGCGCAACCGGGAAGACCTGAATTTTTTTGTATTCCAAAACCAGATTCGTGCGGAACGATGTCGTTTTATCTATGAAAATATTAAAGATGAAACGGACCGTCTCGCTTTACTTAGGTTGGAAATGGAAAAGATATACAGTGATGTCGAGGTGGGGCTATACATTATGAGTAATTATGATGAGCAGGTAAAACTTGTTTATGCATCATTTAAAATTAAAAATAATTTAAGCTTCGATGAATTTAAAAAACTTGTTGATGAGAAAATAATAAAGGAATTATCAGAACTTATCCGCACAATTGAAAAGCCCGAAGAAATATTCGATGAATTAATTACATCTGAACTTGGTATAACCCAAAAAAAGTTAGCAGAGTGGGCGAAAGAACAACCAAGACTTTATAATTTTCTCAAGCAAGCCGGTAATATCGAGATTAAAAAAAAAGAAACAATCTCAGCATCGAAGTAGCTGATGCGCTGGTATTAAGTTCTTTCCCGGCAATTGATATAAATAAAATAACCCCCAGAGAATATGACATACTATTAGAGCAATCAATGAATATGGTTAATCTCAGATTGAACGGTAAACTCGAATATGAAACTGAAAGAAAAAAACGACAAAGATTGAAAAAGGAATATCTGAATGGCTAAGAAAGTATTTATTGCAGAGTTTGATGCTGATGGTAAAGCGTATTTTAAAACGCTTGATGATATGGAAAGAAGAACCATTGCTTCTTCTAAAAGAATGCAGGACAGTTACTCTGTATTAAATAGCAGCATTGTAAAGTTGGCAGGATCGCTGGGGGCACTTACATTCGCAATGCAATCAATTGATAAATTTATTGAATCTCAAAAAAATCTTGAAAAGCTTGAAAGAACAATAGGCAAATTATCGAATAGTACTAAAAAATGGATTGATAATCTTGAATTAATATCAAGATATGGTGATGAAGAAATTACAAGTGCTATGTCGAGAATTGGTACTTATGTGAAGGAAGAAAAATTATTAAAAAGACTTACTGAAGCTACTATGGATTTTGCTGCCGCTAAAGATATGGATTTAACATCTGCTGCAGAATTGGTAACTAAAAGTATTGTATCAAGCACAAATGCTCTGTCAAGATATGGTATCTCATTAACAAATACAGCATCCCCCTTACAAAAGGTCAATGAACTATTAGAGCAGTTTAAACTATTCCAGGATCAGGGTAAATTATCAACTGATTCTCAGGTGGATAGTTTGGCAAGGATGAAAAAAGAAATTGAAAATGTGCAGGAAGAATTAGGAAAAAATTTATTACCTGTTTATAACACATTTTTAAAAATATTAAATGAATTTATTTATCAATTCAAGGTATTGTACGAAATTATTGGCGGTAAAAGAAACATTTCGGATTTTTCGATACCAACAACACTATTAATGCAACTAGATAAAATGAGACAGGAACAGACGGAAAAATTTTTGGAAGGATGGAAGGGCTTCTCGTCAGCTGGCAAAATATCAGACTTTAATCAGGTTAAAGATGATGTATTAAATGCAATAGGGGG